>JBDRFJ010000001.1:0-10560 GCA_043818915.1 Pseudomonadota bacterium
AAAGCAATAGGTGTCAGGCCTACACAGTTGACAGATATGTTTCTATGATGTATAGGGATTAGCTAAATTTTTAAAAATCATGGGAGCAGCAATGGGCAGACCCTTACGAATTGAGTATCCCGATGCTTTTTATCACATAACTGCAAGGGGAAACGAGCGGCAAAATATATTTAAAAGTAATAGAGATCGAGAACGTTTTCTCGGTTATTTGGATTCAGCCAGCGAGCGTTATAAAGCAATCATTCATACTTACAGCCTTATGGACAACCATTACCAAAATGTTTTTACTTCAACGATACTGGGTGGTCGCAGTTTTATCAACCAAATAAGAGAAAAACACTTGGATAGAAAGAAATCAGATCGTGATATTCCGGATTTGAAGCAATTTTATGAAATGCCCGACCTAGAGAAAATAATTAAACAGGCCGCAAAAGTATTGAATGAAGATGCAGCATTATTAAGAAGAGTGCAGATCTACTTGTGCCATAAATTTAGTGGGCAAAAATTAAAAGAAATCGGATTGCACTTTGGGATTGGCGTATCGGGTGTTTCTCAGTCAAGCCGCCGCGTTGCGTTGCAAATCAAAGACGATAAAAAACTGAAAAAAAAGATCGATAAAATTATTTCAGATCTCAACTTGTCAACTGTGTAGGCCTGACACCTATGTCGTCTACCATGTTCCGGATTTGTGGGGAGGTGTAAGCGGTCGGTTTTCCCGTACAAAACGTTTGCAAAATGACATATGGTGATGAGAATGCAACCTTTGACCCTTTGAACCCGTGAACGGTTACAAATTAACTAAGAGTCAAGAGTAGATTTGACCTTTATTGACCCTTTATCAAATGTCAAAGCCGCTTTACTCTAACCACGGCCGCAGGACTTGGTATTCTAAGACGAAACCAAGAGATTTCCACAATAATTTTGTAAAAGGAGGGGAAAGGCATGAAAATTCCAAAGTATGTTACCGTAGATGAAGTCAAAAGGGTTTGCAGGGAACTTAAGATCAGCGACTGGACCAAAAAGAAAGAGCCGAAAGTATCACTGAAAGAGGCAAAGGTAATTCTTGCCGAGGTAAACAAGGGCAAAATGAAGATCGAACCCAAAGCGTTCCAGGCAGGCCTGGAGGTTGAGCTCGAACACGGGTTGCAGTTTAAGGATGCCAACGTGACCAATAACCATCCCCTTCTCACCGGTCTTATAGTGCTCGCCCATTTCAAGGAATCGCTGGACTATTACAGGCTTCTGGAAGTGGCGGAGCTGGAGGGGGATCTGCTCAAGGCCGTGGTGCGCGGGCAGGCAAAGAAGATCAAAGATTACTATGCAAGGCTTGCAAAGGCTAGGATAGCCCTAAGGAAAGCAGAATTAGACCGCTTAGCGTAAATGAACTACCCCGCCGCAAGCAGCGGGGTAGTTCATTAGTCATGACCGCGGACGCGGACATCCAGGCTATTAAGTTTTTCAGGATTTACCTGGATTCCCGCTTTCGCGGGAATAACAAAGGATGCCATTCATCCCTCCACAAGACTTCGGCGAGCCCTTTGGCAGTGAGCTCACTGCCAAAGGGCTCAGGGCCAAACTGCTCAAGCCGAGCCGTAGCGGGGCATTATGGCATATTCTCATAAAAAATATTCTCTGTTAGTTTTAGGAGTTGAATATGATTAAGATAGTTGCCGTGTATGGTAGTCCACGCCGTAAGGGCAACACTTCTTTACTTCTTAAGAAAGCGGTCCAAGGAGCACGGGAGGCCGGTGCCGAGGTTGAAGAGATTTTTCTTAGAGATTTGAAGATCTCTCCCTGTCTTGAAATTTACGGTTGCAAGGAGACTGGTCGATGCGTCATCGAGGATGATTTTCACCGCGTTCTGGATCAGCTGCAAGCTTGCCAGGGCCTCATGCTGGCCTCCCCCATTTTTTTCTATGCGGTTAGTGCCCACACAAAGATGCTTATAGACCGTTGCCAATCTATGTGGGTAAAAAAATACTGGATTGACAAGGTCCCTTATGGCGGGTGGGAGCCAAAAAGGAAAGGACTCTTTATATCGGTTGGCGCCACAAAGGGAAAAAAGCTCTTTGATGGAGCTCTTCTCACAATTAAGTATTTTTTTGACGTTCTCGACACGGAACTCTGGAAAGCGCTTTTACACCGCGGTCTCGATTTTCAAGGAGATGTATTGAAACATCCGGAGTATTTAGAAGAAGCATACGAAGAAGGAAAAAAGCTCTGCCGAGCTATTGAGATATTGCAAAGGTAGTTAAGCCCAATTTGCGGGTTAGGAGTATTACATGCGGAAAAAGTGGTCAGCCCTTGACATGGGAAAATTTTTTCCTAACCATTCACTCTAGCTGACCGGCTTACCACAGTGGTTTTTTGGATGATGGTGCGTATGGGAATACTGGCGGTTATTAAGGTGCATTGCCTTTAACCCACCGTCAGCTTAGCTTAGGCTTACCTTTGCCGTCCAAGGGAAAATCAAGAACAAGATGAGATAGGCGGGAGTTTTGGCCGGGCCATCTTGCGTCCTTCAGAGAGTCAAGTTGTAAAGGGGTCTGCCGTTGACTCTTGTATAAAGTTAATAAGAGACACGGCAGATTTGCCCCATCATAGTACAGTAATCAGTATCGTAGAAAGAGTGAAACAAGAAATCGGAAGGAATAGAAACCTTAAAAAACGTATTCATGAATTAACCAGAAACCTTAATAAGAGTCAACGGCAGACTTGATCCCCTTTAGAAGTAATCGTGATGGAGCTTCGCCGGTTTATGTTAGGCTGGCAGGCATACTTTAATTTCACGGAAGTGCGTTATATCCTAAAAGAACTGGATTCCTGGATCAAACGGCGCCTTCGATGCTACCTTTGGAAGCAATGGGGTCGGCGGGGCTACAGGGAGCTTCTGAAACGTGGAGTAAGTAGGGATCTTGCTTGGAATACAGCGAAATCGGCACATGGTCCATGGAGACTGAGCCGCAGTCCAGGGTTAGTTTTTGCTCTACCGGCAAAGTATTTTGCATGTTTAGGATTGCCAAAACTGTTTGTTAAACCGACTTAGTCAACCGAATCCCGCTATCAGCGGGATACGTGATCCGTATGCCCGGTGGTGTGGGAGGAGGGGAGTCGTGAGGCTCCCCCCTATCCCGATTGGGTGCCTATATTCCTACAATGATGGTAATTCACTGTCTCTAAAAGGGGGCCCGATGATAAGGGTAAGAATAGGAGATGCTGAAAGAGAATTAAGTAGCGTTAGTGAAAGCTGGATAAATCAACAAATTAATCGCCGAAGGGCCGATGGACAGTCAGTATGTGTCAGGGTGATTATTCGTCAAGAAGAATTGAATATGACTCTATCAACTCAAAGCTGTCCCAAGGGCTCGGGGGGCCGCCCTCCAAATAGATACGAAAAGCAGGTTTTTGACCTCTGGGAACAAAGGGGCCTAAATAGGGATAAATTCACAGGCGGGAAGCTCATATCTTTTTTAAAACAGCTTAAAAGCTAAATAACAAATTTACGAATGAGGTGTATCCTGACATGGTCAAACTATTTTTTTCATATTCCCACAAGGATGAAGACTTAAGAGATGAATTAGAAATACATCTATCGGCTTTAAAACGTCAGGGCATAATTTCCACATGGCACGACAGAAGGATTTCTAAGGGAGATGAGTTTGATCGCGTTATTAGCGAATATTTGGAAAAGGCTAATATTATACTTTTACTTGTTAGCCCTTATTTCATTGGCTCAGATTATTGTTACGAAATTGAAATGAAACGTGCAATGGATAGGCATGAGAAAGGTGATGCAATTGTAATCCCTGTAATTTTGCATCCATGCGATTGGCATGATATGCCTTTTGGTAAGCTGTTGGCATGTCCTAAAGATGGTAAACCAATATCCAAATTCCCCAACATGCACGATGCGTTTCTTGAAGTTACGAAAGCTGTAAAAAAAGCTTCGGTCAAATTTGGGTCAAATATCCCTGCATCTCAAACAATAAAAGTCACTTCTGATATTGGTCAAAAATCGACCTCAAGCCATCCAGTAAGATCAAGCAACCTAAGATTGAAAAAGGAATTCACTGATCGAGAAAAGGATAAATTCCTCACAGATGCATTTGAATATATAGCGAATTTTTTTGAAGGCTCTTTCGCTGAATTAAAAGTGCGCAATAGAGATGTTGAAACGGACTTTCGCCGAATAGACGCAAGTAGGTTTACAGCGACTATCTATTTAAAAGGTAAAGAGGCAAGTAGGTGCAACATATGGCTTGGAGACGGGAGTTCATTTTTATCTGGCATCTTATATTCGTCAGGCAACTGGAACAACAACAGTTACAATGAATCACTCAATGTCGAAGAAGACGGGTACACCATGTATCTCAAAGCTATGGGAATGCAACTTCATAGACAAGATAGAGAAGAAAAAATGACTTTTGAAGGAGGGGCTGAATATTACTGGTCTATGTTTATAGAATATTTACAGTAATAAAGATGTAAATGGTTGCACCCAACATCAGCATTCACAAGGACGCTCGTAACCGCGCGCCTGAGAAAATCTGGGCATGCCCCCTTCGGGCTCATGCCCAGATTTGCAGGTGATCCGCAGCGCGTTATGCAAAATCAAAGGAGAACCAATGAAGCTAACAATTGAGCATTTCAAGCGGGTAATAGAACAAGAACCTTCGCTCTCTGACAGTGGCGTGAACTCCATAGCGTCAATCCGACATTTCAAAAAAATGGATAGTAAAGAGGCAAAAAAGCAATTAGTGATTGACAGAGAAAGTTTTCTTTCAAACTTCAAGGAATTTGAAATATGCTGTAACTGGCTTTCGAAATTTAAGAAAGTAAAAACACCACAATTTAGCAGTTACTATCTCAAGCATGTCGTTGAAAAGTTAGAGGGCGAGTATGTCTCAAATGGAGCACTCATTGCGGCAGCAATCCATCTTAAAATTCCAATGAAATTTTATCCTGATTCTCCAAACGTGAATATAGCAATATCCAAAAAGTGCCCCTATTTGATAAAAGTTGGTAAGGTTTGAGAAAGGTTTGCATAACATTTTAGTTCACCTGACAGGTGTTACGCTGCCGCTCCACGCCTGCCAGTTAGCGTGTTTCTATCAAAAAAGGTAAATAAGAATGAGCAAAATATTTTTACCTTTACGCTCAAATGCTGCCTGGTTTGTAGAGGAGCAAGCTAGGTCTGAGTTAGAACGGCGTATTAAAATTTACATGGTTTTGTATGATGAAATAATTTTTCAAGATGGAAGGTATGTCTCAAGAGCTGGAGAAACAGGATCATTTGATATACTGATGCCTTCCGATAGATATCCTGGAGATAGAACTTCAATTTCATTCTGCAAACCTGGACACAATTTTAGCGTTGTGATTGCAGGACAAAAAATAATTGGAGGTAAGGCCCAGGTGGCCTATGAAACAGATTTTTATCCTATAATACATGATTCTGGCCTTTTTGGAATGGACTACTTCAAGTGGAATAGTATTGATATTAGTAACGAAGACAAACAAGTTGCACAAAAAATAGCGACCACCGACTTGAATAATGAGGAGATTGTAAAATCGATTCAAAGACAATATTTTATACGTAAAAATGTCCTCGAATCTTTGTTTATAGACTCTATACTATCTTTCCGGCTTAGATTACCGTTTCTGACAGATTTTCGTATGCTCTCTATTATCAAACAAAAAAATAACGAGTTTAAATTACATTTTGAACCTTCAATAGAAGGTCTATTTTTCGATAATTGGATATCAATGGAACTACCAGATTTTAGCTATATGTCATGGGAAAAGGTTCACGAAATTCGGGAATCTGAAGCCGGGCAGAATTTTAGATTAATGATAGCAAAATTATCTACGTCTGTACAAGAAAAACTCTCGGAAATAGATGATGAGAGAGATATTGAAAAAATCGTGAATTGGGAATTCTTTAAAGAAACTATTGATGAATTTCGCCATTTTTCACCTACCTATTCTGAATTTGGCCTTAATATTGGATTAAACTTAATTCCATATGGTGCGTTTATTGGTACGATGAAAGATTTTAGTAATCTTTTAGAATATCATAATAGCTGGGTAACTCTGTTATCTCTCAAATAATAGTATGTTATATTTCGCTAACGATGGCGTTCATTGAAACGGACAGAACTTTGGTGACAAAAGCCGAAAAGATACTAAGCATAGCCCAAGACATCGCAGATGAGCGACCCAGCTTCTTCGATAAAAAGGGTGCTGGTAAGGGAGATAGAGACACAAATTTATTTATGGCCGAACTTCGGACGCGCGCAAAGCAATCGTTTGGTAGGGACTTTTCAGAAAAGAAAATCTGCGGAGACAATAATCTATCCGTCGATTTTTTTATTCCCGATGAAGGAAGTATTATTGAAATTGCATTAAGTCTTCGAAATCCGAACTCTGAATTTGAGAGGGATATCTTGAAGGTGATTATGGCTAAAGAGCAAGGTGCGCATATTAGCAATCTTCTTTTCTTGTCCAAGCCCGGTGCCATAAAACGTCACCAGCAACCAAGTTCCATCGCAGTAAAGAAATGGGTGTTTAAGAACTACGATATCGAGGTGGCAATCCTGGAACTGAGTGATAAGCATACCCGCTAACCTTTCGCTTCACTGCCGGTGAGCTTGGCCGCTCTTGGACTTAATAAAATGGGAAAGTTAATTGCACTTGATATCGAGTTGAATGCCATTCGTTCCTTTCTATCCACTGTATCGGATGCAGCAGGTTCAGAGTATTCAAAAATACAGGATAGATCAAATGCTGGTGAATTTGATCATTATGACGATGAAGCAAACGCCTTTTACAGCCCCATGATGTGGGAAGAAATTGCTTGCCGAGCCACATTGGGGGAATTAAATGCTCTTGTCGAGTGGGAATTACACAATATAGCAACTATACCTTTCTCCAAAACAGGAAAAGCTTCTAAAGCAAGGAAGCCAAAGTTAGTATCTGATTTACCATTGGGTGAAGTTATTCAATTGATAGAAAAATACTACCAGATCAGAATCAATGAAATAGATTCATATAATGCTGTGAAGACTATCAGGAACACGGTCAATTCATTTAAACATCGGAAGGGATTTAAACACCCTTGGAAAGATAGATGCAAAGTTATCCCTGGAAAATTTGAGGTAAGTAGAATTGATACTTTCAAAAGTATAGATTTAGTTAGAAACTTTTTTAAAGACCTATGGTCAAAAACAAAGGACAAACAACGAGCATAACCCGTCAGCTCAGGTGACAACCAGGGCCGGGGCGCTCTGGGAATTTGTTTCTTTATTGTAATTAATTCGGTATTTGTGGAGTATGTGGAAGCCCTGGCTGCTCCTGACTTTTTCGTTCCGGCATAAGTATACTGTGAGGAAACTATGAAAAAAAGCTGGAAAGGATTTAAACTATGTCCTCGCCTTTTTTTGAACAGTATGGGAATGAAATAGAATTTCAGGATGATTCTGACCTTGTTAGAAAATTCTCCAATATTGATTGTTCAGTCCCCGGAAGGACTCAGGGACGAACAAAGGATCATAGGGAAAGAAATTCCCTTAAAATCTATCTGATACAACTTCTTCAGAATAACCTTTTGAAGTATCCTCTCAGGATTAAAAAGGGAGAATCTCCAGATTTTCTTGTTATATGTCCTGATGGAACAAGAACAGCATTGGAAGAAACTGAAGCGGGGACTGAGGATTATCAGCGAGCAATGACAGAATTAGAAAAAAGCCCAGAAGGGACAATGTTGGAGACCGACTTTTTCAAACTTGAAAAATCTCCATTGCCCAAAGGAGACTACAAAAAAGCCTTACGGAAACCGGGAGAAAAGTTGAAGGGAAATGCATGGGAAAAGGATTCAATAGAAAGAGAGTGGGTTCGGCTTATTCTAAATGCGATTAACAAAAAGTCAGAAAGCTTAAACAAACCAAATTTTAAGGCTGCCGACAGGTATGAGCTCTTAATTTATGATAATAGTCACGTATCAGGTCTCAATATTAAAGATGCACTTCCTTTGGTTAAGAAAGCTATAGATAACAAAGTCAATTTAAAATCTTCTGAAAAGAAATGGCACTCTATATCCGTGATACTGAAGTCGGGCGTTATGCACCCAGTATTTTGAGAACTTAGCAAAAGGAAGTTTCTAATGGAAAAAATGCCTAAATCTGGTTTTAAAAAGGCCCGCTTACTCTGCTTACTATTTTGTGGTCTTGTAATTTTTTTGCTTGGCTTTTCATTTGGGAAAACGGGACGCGCCTATAAACATTTTCGTGAATTCACAGGAGAGGAGGCCGTTCATGTCGCTATGCTTGATGAAGATTGGGCATACGGGATTGATGCTATAGGGATAGTACATTTACCTTCCAGCAGTGGACCTGTTTGCTACTTTTATTTCAGGGAGACCAATTCCTTTATATGGAACCGATTTTATGCACACCCTATTCCCTATTAGTCCGCGGGAGCATCACCGCGCAAAGCCGTGCCGTTTTGTCGGAATTGATTCTATCCATTCTGTTACCAATGCACCTACGTTATCTGTCACCGTTGCCCGGTCCCTCAGCTTAGCGTTAATCCCTGCTGTCAACGTAACCGCTATTATAGAAAAAAGTTGAACAGCCCAAAATTTTGAGATTTACAAACGGTACCGCAAATGGTGTCTCTGATGTTATTCACAGCGTCAGCTACGGGTAGTTGACTGTTTCCCAACAAGCGGCTCCACCTTCTGAATTTTTAGTAGCTTCCCTGTCTTACGAGTTTCAAGGTCTGATATATTCACAGTAAACGCTTCAACCTTAATCGGCATATATAGCCCGACCCCAAGCACACGTCCGTCCTTATCAAGCAGACGAAACCTTGCCCCAGGATACCCCTTGCCTATGAAATCGGGAATGAACTTGTCGAGCATTTGCCTGACCGAGAACTCAATATCTCTTGCATGTTCCGTCAAAACATTCGTATGGTTTGATTGCGAGGCAAGTTCCTGTACTATGCTTGTTATCGTAGCCAGCCAGACGTAGACCAAACCGTTTCGCAGGGAAAAGGCCCGGAACTGGTTATTGTGGATTATGTTGATCTGTTTCTCTATCATGGAGAGGAGTTTCTCTTTGTCCAGCCACGACAGGTCAACGGTTTCCGGCCGGCCTTCCTTTTTCCTGTCAGATTTTTCAGGCTGTGTCCGGTCGTCTTTTGCATGGGAAGCCTGAAGCGCGACATGCGCCGTTTGAGACACGGACTGTGTCTCAATGTTTCTTGCCGCGCGGTCGGCCTGGCGCAGAAGTCTGGTCGCGGGAGCCTCAGCTTCAGAAAAGTGATGATCCCTGACAGCGGTGATGATCTCACGGCGGGCAGGGAGGTCTTTTGGCAGCAGGGTTTCAAGATGGGAGCACGATATGATCGGATGATCTCCGGTTGCATACGGGCCGGTTCGGAACGATGGTATTTTGCCTATGTCGTGGCTCAAACCGATAATAAGCCACTTTCCGATTGACACGTCATAATCCTTTGCCTGTTTCTTGACAGTTTCAATTAGTTCACGAGTTACATTGAGCGAGTGTTCGAGCAGTGTAATCCTGGCAAGCGCATTGTAGATATTTCTTGTTTTAGAAAAACCCTGATATTCCTGGTCTGATTGAGAATGTACCACTGAAGGGCAGTCGCCGTGTTGGTCGAGTATGGTGAGCAGCCTTTCGACAGGAGAGAGGAAACTGTTATGATCGAGCACGTTGATGTATGGGAGGATGTATTCATCATAAAAAGAAAGAATCTGAGGTCTCCAGGCCTGGGGTGATTGCTCAGATACGGTTTTGACATCCGGTTGTTGTGGCGCTTCTTGCTGATGGGTTGCAGTGTCTTCCCTTGCGGTCTGGTTGTGATGGAGTTGATACAGCTTTTCCAGATTGGCAAGCGCGTTTTTCTTCTTTCTTGTGGCCCCGCGCCGTGTGGTGTTCAGAACTACGTATGCGATATAGCCGAGAATTGTGAAAACTATGGCGAATTCTACAATCATCTCAGAACACATTCACATGCGGATACTGAATCTGAAAATAAGGCCGCTCCACGTAAGGGGTTTTCCCCCTGTACTGCCCCTGATACGAAAACAGGAAAAACTCCCGTTCCTGCAGGTTCAGTATATGTTCCGGCAAAATGGCGCTCTCCTTGACCTCCCTTATGGTGATCGCTCCTCCGAGAGAGAGGAGGGGGCTGAATCTTTTTTGCTCGCCTGAATAGTCGGCCACATATTCTGCCGTGGCAGGGTCGTTTACCCGCATAAAGACCTTGGTATTGGTGTTGTCGAGGATCTTCCTGGCAAATGGGCGGCCTATTTCAGCCTCGAGGTCTGATATGGACTGGGTAAACGCGTGCACCCATGCCCCGGCCCCGCCTGCTTTATTGAAAAGGTCTTCAATCCCTATGTACATCAGGTTGCTTGCCTCATCGAGATAGATGGAAAGGGGAGGGCTGACTGTTTGGCCGGAAGCGTAGCGCCTGCCGATAAAGCTCTGGATCATCGAGATAAGCACCCTTGCGACAATATGTGAGGTCTTG
>JBDRFJ010000002.1:0-4556 GCA_043818915.1 Pseudomonadota bacterium
CGGCACTATTACCAATTCCATTGTCTATCCTTTGACGAGGGCTCTTTACGGGAAGAGTATCCGTCAGCCTATCGGCGGGGATTTCGGATTCTCTGGAAAACTGGCCTCTTTTTATCTCACCAAGGACGTCTGGGAAACCGACGTGGCCCGGTTCGGTATCGATATCTGGATGACCACCACTGCGGTGGCAAATAGTTTCAAAATCTGCCAGGCATATTTGGGCGCGAAAATTCATGATGCGAAGGATCCGGGAAGCGATCTGAGCGCCATGCTTCATCAGGTGGTCAGTTCGGTGTTCAAGCTTATGGAGGAATATGCCGGTGTGTGGCAGAATGTCTCAAAATCGGAACCTGTTCGGACCTTCGGATTTGTTTACTCGGTCGGCCTGGAACCTATCCATGTTAATCTGGATAATATGATTGAAAAATTTCGGATCGGGGTAAGAGATCTTGATGTCCTGTATAGATCTTTTTTGCCCGATGAACTTCTCAGTATCCTGCACCAGCTTGCCGAAAAACCGAAAGAGTTGTTCTCTTTCCCCGATCGTGATTGGGTTTGGGTCATCTTTCATTTTGCACTCGCCTGCCATCGGCGGGTTATGAGCACTGAGCAGATCATCAAATCCCTGACCCCGTTGTATCTCGGTAAGGTGGCCTCCTTTGTCATCGAGACATGGGACAGCACGGCTGATGATGTTGAACGGCGTCTTGAAGAACTCTGCCTGTCTTTTGAAAAAGAAAAGCCGAAATTGGTCGAAATCTGGATGTAAGGAAGAATAAGCTTCGAGTAAACGAAGGAGGTTGCCATGGAAAACTTGCTGGAAAAAATCATTACGGAACCCCTGAGGGACTTCCTTCAGAAACTGGCCCATTTTCTCCCGAATTTCCTTTCTGCCCTCATTGTTTTTGCGATCGGCCTACTACTGGCATGGGTAGTCAAGATCATTATCGTGAAACTGTTCAAACTCCTGAAGTTCGATGCGTTAAGCGCCCGTATGGGTGTTTCTGAAACTCTTCAAAAGATGGCGGTGAAGGAGCCGCCGGCAAAGCTTATGGCCCGCTTTTTTTACTGGCTCACGGTGATCATATTCTTTATCGTTGCCCTTTATTTGCTTGAATTGCCTACAGTGGAACATCTTTTGGAAAAACTGTTGCTTTATCTCCCCAATATGCTCATTGCCGCGGTTATCCTGGTTGTCGGTGTCATCCTCGGTAATTTCCTGGGGCGAGCAACTTTGATCGCCTCCGTCAATGCCGGTATTGGTTTTGCCGGCTTCTTATGCAGGGCAATCAAAACGATCATCTTGCTTCTTGCTTTTGTTATGGCCATGGAGCAGCTGGGTATTGCCCGCAGCACGGTCATTGCGGCATTCACGATTGTCTTCGGCGGTTTGGTTTTTGCTCTTTCCCTGGCCTTCGGTCTGGGGGGACAAGACATCGCCAGGAAATATTTGAAGAAGCACTTCAAACTGGACGACATGGACAAGGAGAACGAGATCAAACACATCTAGGTTATTCTGGATAAGCATTAATCGGATGCGTGGGGTAAGTCGGCCCAATAGAAATCTCGTATGGTCGGCCTGATCACGACATCGGCTTTTTGCAATTCATGGTCCTTCAGTCTGTAGGCCATAATTTAACCTGGCCTGGTTAACACTTCTTTTGCTGTTTTCAATTCACCGTTATTCTATGAGAAACGGTTTGAGTGGACCCACGGATTCCTCGGACCCTCTCTCCGGAAGGTCATTTCCCGTTATCTTGATTGCGGCGATCTTCACAACGGTTTTGCCCGGGTGAAATGCAAAGACTGCAACCACGAATACCTCCTGGCATTCTCCTGCAGGTGTCGCTGCTTTCAGCTGGTAAGTGCGCCACGAGGCTGCACATGAGATGAGGGAAGGTCCCTCGAGGCCGGCTTGCAGGATATGAAGATCAATCTGGTGTGCATAAATTTAATTTCAAGGGAAAGTGTTAAAAAATAATTTCATTTAAATAGTAGATTTCAGATGAAAATCGTGATAATAATACCAGAAAAGTGAAAGGCCGCTAAATAAGTTCCATCCTGGATAACCATGCTGGAGGGAAATATGGACTGGCTGGCAAATACCCCGTCTCATGCAAAAAGAGAGGGGTTTTTTATTTCCGATAAAGAAGTCGAAGGGGATTTTATGACGATCCACATAAACATTGATCGCAACAAAATAGAAAGCATACACGCAAAATGAAAGGCACTGCAATGAAAACAGATGACGCCCTATTCGTGACGCGCATAGAAGTTCGTAAACTGTTCGGTCTTTATGACTATGTCTTGGAGAAGACAACCTCAGGAGAGGACCCCGGGCGTGTGGCGATTCTCTATGGGGATAATGGCTCGGGCAAGACAACAATCCTGCGGTCGGTTTTCCATCTACTCGCCCCGGACGAGAGCTCGGGTCACAAGACAGCGATCGCCCGCACGCCATTATCTATGCTTTCCGTAACTCTTAGTGACGGATCGGAGATCCGTGTTGAGCGTCCAAAAGAGGAACTCCTAGGGGGTTTCCAACTAACGATCAGAAGAAAACGCGCGAAACCGGATTCCTTCAGTTTCCCTGTTGACCAAGAGATGTCAGTTTCACCGAAGTCCGAGACCAAAGAGGAGAGAGAAGAGATAACACGTTGTTTGCGCAACTTGAAGGAGTTCAACTTAGGACTCTACCATCTGGCTGATGATCGCACAATTGAACTTGCTGGTAGCGCTGTACCCAACGCGGTCGAACACCAAATGGAGATTGGTATGGACTCGGAAGAAGAAGTGATTATTAGTCGAACGGGCAGGCCACCTCAATTCGTCCGACGCATCCCTAAACGCCCCGGAGAAATAGCAGCAAACCTCCTTGAGCAGTCCATGAACAGGTTTGCGCTTTGGGTGAAGAACCTCGCCCTTCGAGCGTCATCTGCCGGAGATTCAAGTGTAAACACGTTGTACGCCGAGATTCTCGCACGCCTCGCGCGCGCTCCTGTCACAGACGCAAAATCGCCGCCACTAGACAAAAACCAACTCCGAGTCAGGATCGAGGCTATCCAATCGAGGTCGCAAGCTCTAGCACGATATGGCCTGGTTCCGGAGTTCAGCGGCCAACAGATATTACAGCAACTTAGGGCGGCGACAAAATCCGACACGGTCTCGGTGATGGCCCATGTTCTCGCCCCGTATATCGAGAGTTTAGAGAGGCGCCTTGACGCCCTCACCCATACATTCGAGATTGTGGACAACTTGGTCGGCATTGTGAATGGCTTCCTTTCACACAAACAAGTTGTATTCCACGTCCATGAGGGCCTCAGCATTCTCACCGACAAGGCGAAATCGTTGTCTCCGTACAATCTTTCTTCCGGGGAACGACACCTGCTCTTGATTTTCTGCAACACATCAGTCGCTATTGAGCATCCGAGCATATTCATGGTTGACGAACCTGAGATATCCCTGAACATCAAATGGCAGAGGTCGCTCATTTCTTCACTATGCAAGTGCATTGGGACCAATCCGGTTCAGTATATTCTCGCAACGCACAGTCTGGAGATCATTTCACAGTACAGAGATAGAGTGCTGCGACTCACGCCAATTGAAGAATGAGGCCCGTCTGTGAACACCGAAGAACTCAAGCGCGTTGAGGAAGTTCTTACGCTGTACGAGATCGAGGCCGTCAAAGACCTCTATGTCGAGGGCAGCCTAGATAAGAGCCTAATGGAGTGGTTCTTGCGCGAACATGGCCGCGATGATGTAGCCGTTTACACAGCCGACATCCTTGATGTGTCCAACACACTCTTGCTCAAGCATGGATTGCGGTTTCCGTCGAACCGATCAAAACTCGTCGCGTTGAGTTACGAATTGGCTGGTCTCCGCAGTGTTACATCGAGCGTCCTTTGCATCGTCGACCGGGACTATGACGACGTTATGAGCATAACGCGGCAAAATCCGTTTCTCGCCCTTACTGACTTCAACTCAATGGAGAATTATGTCTTATCGAACAAGCATGTGCGAAAGTTCGTGACCGTCGCACTTGGCAACCTGCCCTGTGACATCGACACTCTGTTGCCGCAGTTAGGTATGATCCTTAGGCAACTCTTCTACATTCGTGCCGCCAATGAGAAGCTATCATGGGGGATGAAATGGATATGCCCAAGGAAGTATATCACGGTTCGTCGGGACAGCTTGGTGTTTGACTGCGCAGCCTTCGTCCATGTACTACTTCTCAAGAACGGTCGTAGCACTCAGAGGAGTACCTTCCAGAAATCTATTGACAGTATAGCGAGCGTGAGCCCAAGCGATGATAGACTCGCCATACGTGGACATGACCTCATGGACATACTTCACTTGGTGGCAAGCAAGTTGCACCCCAAGAGGAATTACGGAGACACATGTTTCTTTGGTTGCGCGTTTCTAGCGAGTGTGGCAGTAGATGATCTAGCTCAGTACGAGTTGTTCAGGAACGTATTGCGTATGTGATGGGAAGGCGAATAAATGCGTTGTCCTTACACGGTACCCACGCCGGACACGCCGAGCGTTAGATCAATCAT
>JBDRFJ010000003.1:0-6916 GCA_043818915.1 Pseudomonadota bacterium
TTCTCCCCTTTTTTGTTTTTGATCGATCCTCACTGCGTTTGTCTCCCTTTAACACGAGAGCAGCGGGGAAGATAGAGGGACTTTAGTCAGCCGTTCAAGACAACCCGCACGATGATTGACATACTTTCTGTTGTTTTAGCCAAAAGAAAAAAGCCCTTTATTCCTCTGTATAAATCTTGCACAAAAGAGCACGCAACTGGTGGGTTCCCATGGCCGGATCATAAGGAGACCCGTTACGGGTCAGCACATTGGCGTTCGATTGCCAGAGACCGTGATCGGGCGAAGGCTGTTCGGGAAACCACCAACCATGGGGAGCATGAATATCAGGCTATCAATCAACAGCCAGTTTACCGTCTTTGCCCCGATTTTCCTTTTTCTGTTCGTGAATTAAAATAGTAACTGCCTGTGGTGGGACATTAAAATTCTTACAAACGGCTTCGGTGACGTCCTTAACAAGTCCTCTCTTTTGCTCGATTGTCCTTCCCTCATCTGCTTCGACAATAATTGTAGGCATATTTCCTTCCCTCTGAGTTGATTGTTGGTGTTTCATTCTCTTCTGATTATCAATGCTTTTTCTCGGAAGAGGCAAGATAAATTGTGGGTTCATTCTATCGGTCGATTCTGAGAAGTATATTCACCCTTATGAACTGGAATTCCATAGCGCCATTTTTAAGGTACCCTTTTCAGATAAAGGCAATGGCTGCCTCTGCGAGAAATCCCTGTTAATTTTTATTGTAGTCGAGATTGGCGACTGATGCGATTATGTAGCAGCTTTCCTCCCGTGATGTGTGAGCATGATCAAGGGAAAATGGAAGTCAGAGGTTATTGTCTCCACGAGTCAAGGGTTTTCGATTTTCAATTGACGTGATGATTACCAGTTGTATTGAAGTCTCCGATGATCCCCCCGGTTTGGGACATACGAGCACATCGCCGCGAGCCACTCCTGAGCGTCGAAGACCATCCGGTCTTTACCGTCTTTCGCAGAATATATGACGGTTCTTTCATCAGCGAGATACTGCATCCGTTCCTGGGAAAAGGACGCCCTGATGATGTAGCGTGCCAGGTTCTTCATCGCAAGCCCCATATATGGTAATACATCTTCTGATTTTCTATAAGGTTGGTCTCGGCGGAATCCTTTTTCGTTTTTGAAAACTCATTATAATCTTCTTTTGCCTGCTTCAGAACCTTTTCAGGATTTGTCTTAAGCAATTTTTCAGCATCGACAATTCCCGCGCCGTATTTTTTCTTATCCCATCCAGCAGGGCATCTTGCTGTTTGCTTAAGAAGGTTTTTAAATATGAATTGTAGCTTGGTATCGTTATCAAACTTTTTTATTAACTCATTTCTTTTATGATGTGCCAGCCAAAGAGCAGCAATCCCTGCAACATTTGCAGTGGAATACGATGTGCCGCAACTGGGTTCAACCTCTTCTGTGCTTTCATTCGGCTTGGAACGTAAGGCTCTCCATACTGCTTCCCCCGGGGCACTTACTGCGACTCTTTCTCCATAAGCCGATCCTTTCCATGGCTTATCCTGATAATTGGTTGCAGCAACACCAATACAAAAAGGATATCTTGCCGGATAAACGACGTATCCATCGGTAAAATTACCAGCCGCAGCAACTACGATTACATTATTACCAATAGCGTGTTCCATAACGGCGTTGAGTGCTCTATGGTCAAGTCCTCCAAGGCTAAGGGAGACTATCGAGCATCCATCTTGCACTGCTTTATAAATTGCTTTTTCTATATTGCCATAAGTGAGTCTAACCACAGATTCTATCGCTCGGTAAGGAACCAAGTCTGCCTCGCAAGCCACGCCGGTGACCTTTCCAGGATTTGTTGTGCCTCCTTCTTCATTTCCCGGGGGAGAACCAGTTACATCTCCACGACTTATAATCACACTTCCAGTAGCTGTTCCATGTCCTGGTTGTTTTAACTTGGTTCGTGATTGTTCCAACGGGTCTTTTGGGAGCTTATCTTTTTCAATAAAATTGTTTTTCTTGTCCTTTTTTAAAGCTTTATCATCCAAGTCAATGTGATCACTATAACCTGTATCCGGATGTCCGACTTTTTCTCCAAAACCTTTAGAAGGGAAGCCCCTTTTTTCAGAATACTGCCACGCTTGAAGAATCCTCATATTTCTTAAAGACCAAGCACGATCGATTGGGGAGTGTTTTTTATCTGGACAATCAGAGCTTACTAAGGATGTGATTTCTGGATAAGCAAACAAAGGTAAATCAGGTTCAACACTTTCTATAGCAAGATCGCCCCAGCCTAAAGAAGCCCTTCGTAGGCTTTCAGCAAAATCAAAAGGTGATTTATATACTTTTAAAATTACCTCATCAGGAGAGATTCCCAGAATATAAAAATTACGCAAGTCGTATCTGGGTTGAAACCCGTAAATCTTTTCAGCATCACTTTTTGAAGGCGCACCAGGGAACATTGGTTCCATAGTATAATTTTGCACCAATTTAAGTCGACTGATGAAGGATAATTTGTAATCAGAAAATTTTCTTTCCTCCCAAACCTTTTTCGTTTCTAAAATCATTAATACTTTTTCATTCTTTCTATAAATTTTCCATAGATCCTGTGCTTGAACGGGGAAAGAAAGCAAGATAATTAGTAGTGGCGCCATGATAAGGCGTATCCGATACAAAACCATGACGGGCCTCATTGATTGAATTGATTGATAAGAACTTGCTTTTGCATGGGTTGAGGTTACGGAAAGCGGTCTTGTATGTCAAGGAGATAAAGGCCCCCTAATATGGGGTGCGGCTCCGATAATGATCATCATTTCCATTCGAAAGGATGTATGTCTTTCAAAAATATCGGATGCTTGAGTTCAGGAAGGAGCCCACACTTCAACGCACCCGTCTACTCCATACCAAAATTTTGTCTCCGGTGAACCGATTATAATTCTAAACCGGGATGTTGTTGTGTATTTTTCCTGCGTAAAACAGAAGAATCATTTAGGCATCCAGCCTAACCCCTTGGCGTGCAGACTTTGGATGAAGAGCCGGTCTGCGGTCTCCGTTACTGCCGTCGTTTCCGGGTAAGCACCGCTTGGGTCCTGCAAGTCAGCCACCACCTTGCCCTCTTCCGTGAACGCCATCACGTGGCCGTAAGTTTTCGGAATCGGCCACATGGCACGCGGCAGGCGTAGTGTGAGCTTGCGCATGAACGGCTTAGCGGCCAGTTTGTCGATGGTTGGGTTGCGAGGTTTGGCGAAGCCCAGCCAGATTTTCCCGTCGAGTCCACGCATCAGATTGTCCGGATAACCGGGCAGGTTGTCAAACAACACTTGGGCCTGATCGTTCGGGGTCGAGATATCGAGATCCTTCGCGGCCGCTGAAATCTTCCACACCCGGTATTTGCCTGTTTCATTGACAAACAGCGTTTGTTCATCCTGACTCAGGGCTACACCGTTGGCAAAGCTAAAGCCTTTCGCCACGACTCGGGTCGTTTTGTTTGCCGGATCATACTCCAGAATACGGCCGGTTGATGCCTGTTCGATAATGTCCAGCACGCTGGCTTCAAACGTCCCGCCCCAATCTTTGGGTGCAAAGCGGGTCGACGCATCGCTCAAATACATCTTGCCGGACTTGGCCACCACCACTGCGTCGGCATAGAGGATCGGTTCTCCGTTTACCTTGTCGGTCAACACCGTGATCTTTCTTTCGGGGCTGATCGACAGCAGACCCTTCACGGCGTCGGCAGCAATCAGGTTTCCTGCCGAGTCAAAGTCAAAACCCAGCACGCGCCCGCCGGTATTTACATACACCTCTTGCGCACTGCCATCCAGATTCATTCGCAGGATGTTGCCGCTGGCTACTGTGGTGTAAAGCTTTCCGTCTTTGCCGATGGCGATATGCTCTGGCCCTTCTTCTGTGCCCAATGAAATGATCTTGAGGTTAGCAAGCTTTGTGTTGACTGCGTGTGGGCCGGTATAGCCGGGTGGCATGGGTGCATTCCAACTGACAGGCCTAATCGGTACCGGCCAGAGGGTCAAATAAGCGGCCAGCAGCAGCAAAACGGCAACAATCGTCAAACCGATTTTTTTCATGATGCCTCCTCAATAATTTGTTTGGGATAGTTATTTCTTTAAAATAAAAAAACCGGCATGGCCATATTTTATCACGATCTCTGAGGAATCAACATCATTTATTTCTGTTTGAAATCAAGCATTTTCTTCAAGGGCGACGTTTTACTGACTACAGGAAGTTGATGATACCACCTCCCGCCCCCAAAATCACCCCAAATAATTTGTGCCTTTCGTCCCGAAGTCGCATCCAGTGTAAATTTTCCACTTTTTTCACCTGCATCGCTAAAAAGATATCCATTCTTGACCGGCAGTGCTATGGCGTCACAACGGCGAACGTGCCGGGCGATTTATCGATCAGCATGAAAAAGCGAACCAGGTCGATTTTGCTGCCTGTGATCTTCAGATCATCGCTCATTAGTGTGTCCTTCACACCGGCAGTGCCGGCCATCATCTTAATGAATATCTCCTTTGTCAAAGTCAGGGTGGCGTTGGCATTAGCTGCCGGGGCAGCCTTTTTATGGTGCAACACGGCATTCTCTATCCATAGCACGAAGGATTCCTTGGTGTCGGAGATCACCAGGTTGATCTTAATGTTCTTATCCTCCGCGGCCGGGCCGTTAAGGCCCGCGGCCATGGCGTCAAGGAAACGCTCGATCGGCGTTTGCCTGAGCATGTCGATAACGTAGCTGCGATCGAGGCCCTTCTTTGGTGGACCATTGCGCAACTCGCTTGCCGCCGTAAGATAGCTGTTCCGCCAGGTGGCTGCTTCGGACATGTAGCCCATCTGGTCGTAGGTACGAGCAAGCAATTTAACAGCGCTCTTGTTCTCGGGCTGCGCAAACACAACATGGTTCAGCAACTCGGCGGTCCAGCGATAGTCTCCTTTGTCGAATGCGGCCTGCGCTGCTGCAACGGCTTTGTCAGCCCCGCCAGCCAGTTCGATGTAACGCTTGGCCGACTCCTCAGGCGGCAGCGGATTCAGGTTTGCCGGATTGCCATCATAGAACCCCATATAGAACTGATAGACTGCTTTGACGTTATGGCGCAGATCGCCATAGTATCCGCGGCCGGGGGGGTAGTCTTCAAGAGACTTGGGGAGCTTTATCATGTCGGCAATTTCACGCGGAGTATAGCCGGCGTTGATCAGACGCACCGTCTGGTCGTGAGTATAGTGATAGACATCGCGATGCTTAGTGATGAACTCAGCAATTCGTGGTCGGCCCCAGATCGGCCAGTTGTGTGTTGCAAAAAATACCTCGGCGTCAGCGGTTTGCTCCAGAGCTTGATCCAGATAGTTTGCCCAGCGCAGGGAATCGCGCACCTTCGCACCGCGGACAGGCAGAAGGTTGTGAATGGTCTGAGTAAGATTTTCAGCGCCACAATATGCCTTTTTGTCAGGAAGTAGGAAGGTTAATTCGGCGGGAGCCTCTGCCCCCGGTACGTTGTAGAAGATGAAGCGTACGCCATCGATGACCATATTCTCCTGTGGTTTTTTTATAACCTGGTTCGGCGGCAGGATACCGCAGTTGCCATACGCAACTGCCTTGCCCAGGCCGGTATCGACCATGCCCTTGGCGGAGCGCTCAAGATCCCTGCCGAACTGGTAAACCGACCGGCGTCCCATGCCGGTACCGACGATAACGTTCTCGCTGGTGGCTTCCTCCATGAAGCCCTCCGGGGCTATTACCGGGATCCTGCGTTCGGCAACTTCCTGAGCCGTGATCACGCCAAAGACACCACCGAAATGGTCTATGTGGCTGTGCGTGAATATAATTGCCGAAACTCGCTTGTCACCCAAGTGTTTCCGGGCGAACGCAATTGCTGCCGATGCAGTTTCGCGACAAGTCAGTGGATCGACTAATATCCATCCGGTGTCACCCTCAATTAATGTCATATTGGCTATATCAAAACCGCGTAGCTGGTATATGCCGTCCACCACTTTGAACAGACCGATCTGGGCGTTTAGAATAGCGTGTCGCCAAAGGCTTGGGTTGACTGTCGGCGGTGCCTTGCCTTCGACAAACCTGAAAGCGTCAAAATCGATCAGCACCTCGCCGGTCAAGCTTGTAATTCTTCCGTTCGGCTTGGCAATGAAACCGTGTTTGGCATCCTTTAAATATTGTGGATTGTCGAGTTCGAGTGATTTCGAGAAATTCTCATTAAACTTAATCGTGGCAGTTGTGGCGTCGCCAGCCTCCCCACCGCTACCAGAGTATTTGCCGCATCCGATAACAATGCCCCCCATAAGTGCCAGAGATATTACTACCAGTAATGATTTTTTCATACTACCGCCTTCTACTTTCTATATTCGGTTGCCATTTCCCTTATCACAACCACTTGACGGCTCCCGGGTTACCATAACCATCGGGTTAAAATACTTGAGTCGATCAGGCGATTTTCATAAGAAAGGTATATTTTTTACTTTCGACGAACACAAAACCCCGCACTCTTCCGAGACACGGGGTTTCAGTAATCAGTCCATGGCATCACCCTTATAAAAAGGGTTCAAATTGGTTGTTAACCGATTGACAATGCCTTATTCAAATGTGTTTCCTTGTGGCCCTAATGAGCTGAGAAGTCAAGCATTTTCAGTGATGGTAACGTCTTGAGGATTACAGGAAGGAGACGATACCACCTCCCGCCAAAAAAATCACGCTCAAAAATCTGCACCTTTCATCCCGTAATTTGCGCCGACGGTCAAAACCTCCACCTTTCCATTGGTTATCAATAAGGCCGATCTTGATAAAATATCAATGAAGCCGCGCATCTGTCACCTACAACTAAACGATTTTGAAAAGTCTTGACATTGAGCATTACGCAAAGAAAGAGCGCATGGCTGTCTATCACAGGAGATGATCACGGATGCGGCGGC
>JBDRFJ010000004.1:0-2633 GCA_043818915.1 Pseudomonadota bacterium
ATGTCGTTAGACCAGGTTAAGAAAGTGGCGGACTGTGTGGCTGGAGGGTCTCCTTGCTATGTTTCGATTTTTGCCGGTCGGGTTGCCGACACGGGAAGGGACCCGGTACCTGTCATGGCCAGGGCTGTGGAGATCCTGAAGTCGGTTCCCAAAGTCGAGCTGATCTGGGCGAGCCCCCGAGAGCTTGTGAACATCTTCCAGGCTGACGAGATCGGTTGCCATGTAATTACTGTAACCAACGATATTCTCAAGAAACTGTCTCTTGTTGGAAAGGATTTAGACGACTATTCTTTAGAAACCGTGAAAATGTTCTACGATGATGCCCTCCAAGCGGGCTATAAGTTGTAACCCGTTCCTCCTACCCCATTCCCCTCCGTCGATTTCAAACCCGCCTCGAAGTAATCCCACTGATTTGACGACAGGGCTGATTTCGAAATCCAAATGGGCAAGATTTTTCGTGCCTCGGTTGAGGGCCATGCAAGATTTTACTATGAAAAAGGAGTGAAAAGATGGTACGATTCATATTAAGCATTAGGAAAGGAGGATGATTTATGGCGATCATTCGTAAAAGGCGTATTTGGTGGGAACCTGTTCCGGAAGCGGATCACTATGTGGTCTATGCCAGTAAGGATAAGACGGTTTTTGATTCCAGGACGTTCAAGGGGGAGACTACTGATGGAATCATCTCCAAATTGGTTACGGGTAAGGCTGAATTGATCATTCCGGATGATTGGCCTGAATTCCCTACGGAACAAGGAACTTACTACATTGGAATAACTTCTAGAGACGAGGTGGGAAATCAAAGCGACCCTTTCTTATCCGAGGGGGTATTCAAATTTATTCCCCCGCCTCCTCCATTGAAGGGTGGGATCGAGAGTCTCTAATTGAGCATGTCTCTTTGTTCCCACTTTTTCTTGAAATGTTTTACAAAACAAAAAGTACCTTGGAATCCATCAAAAACTTTGTACAACTTTCTCAAGGGAAATTTGAAGACAAAGAGTTCGGTGACTTTTTTTGCCGGGTTGTCACAGAAGATATTGAGAAGACCGATTGGGTACTCACCCATTTTCTCGACTATATTAAAGTGAGTACCCCCATCCGAAAAATGAACACCGTGCATACCCTTATCGAAGAGTTACTAGAGAGACATCGGGTACAATTGGAAGAAAAGAAGATCGAGGTATTTAAACATTTTGGAAATGATCTTCCTGAAGTCACTGTTCCAGATGAACACTTAAGATATATTTTAAACACCCTTGTTCAATATGGTATGGCCTCGCACTCTCTCAATGGCAGTATAGAGTTTTTAACCAAACCTATTATCTCTCAAAAGTTAGCATACCAAGATCAGATCCTTTCAAAACAGAATGTGAAGTATGTAGAGATATTAGTGGCCTTTACCGGTTTCAAGAAGCCGGGGGCACGATTAGAGACTCCCCCTTCTCGGGAAGGAATCATACCGGATCTCGAATTGCGACTGGTTGAGGATGTTGTCAAGAGAAACCACGGGGCGATTGAATTTATGGAGGAAGCTGAGAAGACAAAAACTTATATCTCTATGAAGTTTCCTGGTGAGAGGAGAAAGAGGGTCTATTATCAAACGGTCAATTAATGAGGTCCAGAATAAAATAGGAATCTTGCACCCCCAGCAATTCACCTTCATGGTTCGTGGCAAATTTAATTTTCTGCTTTCGAGACTGTATCGTTTAAGATCGAGGAAGGAACAGAAGAGGAACACCTGTCCGATTTGTTGCGGAGATCATGTTGAACTGGTGAATCAAATAAATGATAGAGAGGGATATTCGAGAAAAGAAGAATATCTCTGTTACGACTGTGACTGCGAATGGGACTGGACATACCAGCGCTCTTTTTTCCGTTTGCGCGGAAAGATCAGGGCGCCAAGATGGGCGAAGATAGACTAAGGGCAAGCCTCCCAAGAGTATTCTCGTCATTATGCTGACGGCCTATCAAATTTTCCCTTACTTTTTTCAAACCCGCCTCGAAGAAATCACCATTGAGCATCCGTAGATTCAAAGACGCTTTAACAAAATATCCCTTTGACGCATCCCTCCTGCCTTCATTTTGAAGTCAACTCGGTTGTTTAAGGCTTCGTCCTACCTTTTCGATAATGCCTGTATACAAAAGAGTTAACCCCGTTGTTGCATTAAATTCGGCGCATGAATTTACCCCGTTAGAAATAACCCGCTGCGCCAGCGCTTGCCTGCCGCGACGGTGCGCGAGCACGGCGGGCGCTGCGAGTGCCCCGCTCGGTTTCGAGTCGCAACGACTGGAATTTCTAACGGGGTTGACTTAGCGCTTTATTATGTATTATTATACAGGCAGCATAACGTATAAAAGAGGGGAATATGGACCAGGTTAGAGTCAACCTTACATTGGAAAAAGAGGTTTGGAAGGCCTTCGATACGCTCGTACCGCAAAGAAAGAAAAGTAAAATGATCAATGAATTGTTAAAAAAGGAAATCGAAAAAATCAAACGACGGAAAGAAGAAAAGGCGTTGGCTTCGGCTTTTAACGAGGCAGCACAGGACAAAGAACGCCTTGCGGTATCAGATGAATGGAACATCCTTGACAGAGAAGAGTGGGACTAAATGAATCAGGGAGATGTTTATCTC
>JBDRFJ010000005.1:0-8343 GCA_043818915.1 Pseudomonadota bacterium
CACGGCGATATACGCAGCGACCATATCTTGGTAGACTCTATAGATGGACTGTTTAAGTGGATCGATTTTGATTACAACTACAAATACGGAGAGAGCATCTACGGAATCGACCTTTTCGAAATGGGCTGTTTATTGATAACAATAGCCGCGAGAGGGTTTAGCAACCTTTACGATCTCGTGCAGCTTTATCCTGACATTGTTGATCGACTGGTAGCAGATGATATGAATATTCTATATAAAAACCGCGTAGCAAACCTTAAAAAAGTCTATCCTTATATACCCGATAGACTGAACCTTGTCTTGCTTAGGTTTTCTGCCGGTGCGGAAGTATTTTACGACACCACTGAAGAACTCGTTTACGACATGGAAGAGGCGCTGGAGGATCTATCATGAAAGAGGACATACCTAAAGACCGCAAGATACTGATCAGCATAGACGAATCCGCAACAAGTCAGCGTGCCCTACAATATGTGGGGCGATTCATCGGCAATACCTCCGGCTTTGATATCACTATCCTCCACATTATAGAGGACCCGCCTGAGGACCATTTTCCGAACGAAGAGGCGCGCAAAAAATATTTTGATGAAAAGGATATTATTTCAAAAAACCTCTTAAAAAACGCACAAGAAATGTTACACTCAAAAGGGGTCCCTTTAGAATCGATCCACACAAAAGGTGAAATACGGGCCTACGGGAGTCTTGGCATCTCTATTTTAGAAGAACAAAAAAAGGGGGGATTCGGAACCCTGGTAGTAGGACGGAGGGACCGTTCCAAACAAGAAGAAATCCTCCTCGGAAGCGTTTCGAGAAAGATTATCCAGACGGCTAAAAATTGCTCAATATGGGTAGTGGAGTGACGGCGTATGGATGCGCAGATCCCTCAATAGAAATCAAATTATCTTGGATACTATCGATGGATTACTCTGACAACGCGGCCTATCAGAAAGTACTGCTCACATTTTGCCGGCCCGGCGTTCTGGTTCTGTGTTCCGGTGGCCGTCTTGCGCGGCACATAAGACACCTTTTCCGGCTGACACAGTTAGGGGAAGGGAAAAACGGGTGGATACCGCCCGATATCATGACGCTCAACGCGTGGATTCAGCAAGCATGGGGGGCTACCTGGCCGAGGACAAAATCGCTCAGCTATATCGCCCGAATGAAGTTATGGGAAACAGTAGTTCGTTCGAATCCACCCCCGGCCGGACTCTCACCTGATCTTTCCCTTTATGAAACTCTGGATGAAACCTACGCGGTGTTGGTCCGTCATCTTCTTTCTCTCGGAGGAGGAGACATACCATCAACACCGATAGTATCCTGGCGACGCGCGACGTGCCGGGCTTTTGAGTCTTTAGCACAATCAAAGGGAGCATTTCATCCGGACCATCTTCCCTCTTTTTTGGCAGAAGCAGTCCGTGACGGCAAAATTAAACTCCCTGATCAAATAGTACTTGCGGCATTTGAAGCTCCGGCGCCAATAGAACAAGCTCTGTTTGACGCAATTTCCGAGCGGTGTAATCTCAAGATGCTTCCCTTGCCTGCCGGAACCCCTGATCGAATCGCAAGAGCAGTATCACTCCCGGATAAAAACCAGGAGATTCTATGGCTGATACGAGAGTTATTCGGCGATGCCCAAACTTCCCCCCTCCACCGTATCGGCGTGGTCATACCTAACATAGAATCTTGCGCGCCACAGATCAAGCGCATGCTTGATGAGGTTATGCCTATTCCGACAGCCGGGACCGCGGGGGTAAATATCTCGATAGGAGAATCGCTGCTGGAACGTCCTCTGATCAAAGCGGCGCTCCTGCCGATCCGTTTTCTTGCAGAAGGCGAACCGCGCAGCCTTCTACTCTCCTTATTTCTTTCATCCTATTATGGCTGCTGGGCAAAGGTTCGCGACCGGATCGCTCAAGCGGACCGCATCTGGCGCAAGTTCTCCATAAATTCGGGACTCGATCCTCTTTTGGAAATCATAGAAAAAAAAGAAAAAGGATTGTTGGCCGACATAAATATACCACAAACCACTTTAAAAAATATATTCTTACAATTCCCGTCAGGAAAGGGCGCTGTCACTGATTGGATTGATGCCCTTAACAATTTTTTTCTCCTCACAGGATTCCCGACATTGGCTGACGAGACAGACATGGGCGCCTACAAGCACCTTAGGTCCTGCCTTTCGGAGATGAAACAAGACCTAAAAGATTATTATGTTGATAGAGGGACCTTTCTCCAGTGGCTGCGGCACCTCCTGGCCCGTAAGATGGTCCATGTCAGTGGCAGCGAAGAGGCCGGAATTCAAATACTCGGACTAATAGAATCAAGAGGGCTCTATTTTGATCGACTTTATGTTATGGGGCTCTCCGCGGAAAACCTTCCAATGTCTGTCCGTCCCTTCCCATTGTTAGACACAACAGAACGTGTGATGATCCAGGGCGGGACTGCTGAAAGTCAATTTTCCTTCGCTAAAACCGCCTTCAATCATTTACTGGCCGCGGCCCACCATATCACGTTATTAAGACCGGAGTATCGGGACGCTGAACCGATCCCTCCATCACCCTTTTGGCCGGACACGGATAAACGGGCCGTTGTGGATCTATGGCATGAACCAGACGCTGTCTGGGCTCGGGCGGATTGGTTGCAACAAGGGAGGAGGGGGATGGATGAACCCTCGGAAATGCCTGTTGATCCCCTTCTGAAAGGTGAAATTATCCCCGAATCGATATCCGTCTCGGAATTGGAAGTCGCTTTAAACTGTCCGTTCAAATTCCTTGCACAGGCAATCATCGGATTAAAGCCTCTGGAAGCAATAACAGACGGAGTGCCGCCTCAGGAGCGCGGCCAGAGGCTGCATCAGGTTCTGTCCCGCTTTACAAAGCTCTGCCGCGAACAAGGAGACCCGGGCAAGCTAAATGAAACAGACATGAAAACACTACTTGCGGAAGCAATACAACATGTATTGTCTGACGTGTCTGATGTCCCGGTTTGGATATTGGAACAGAGGCGATGGCTTGGAGACGAAGGTTCCGTTCCCGGGCTCCTCGCTCAATGGTTGGCATTGGAACAAACCCGTATCAAGGACGGATGGGGCTGGTGTGCTGAAGAGATCCCTTTTGAAGACCTGTCCGACCCTGAGTGGCCTTTTACTCTAAGAGGAAGAATCGACCGGATTGACAGACACGCTGACGGCGAAATTTTTCTCTGGGATTACAAAAGCGGCCAAATCCCATCTCGCGGGAAAATCTTCAATGATCTTACTGCTCCCCAACTACCCGCCTATGTAGAAGCAGCAAAGTCAGGGCTAATTCCTGCTATCAGCATAGACCATAAACACGCCGTCTCCGGTGGGTTTATCGCCCTGGAGTCCTTCGCTAAAGTAGCCCACAAACAACTTGCTCCCGCAAAAAATGATTGGGATGATTTTTTGAAGCAATGGCGGAGATCCGTCGCGCTGCTGGGGGACCGTCTAAAGGAAGGCGATTATAGAGCTGACCCATATCCACTTTCAGCAAATAACAACAAAGAACAGGCCTGCCAGTATTGTGACTATACAGTATTGTGCGGCTATCAAACCTGACAGGACGTACCAAATGGTCCACTTAACAACGGGAACAACTTTAAGAATAAAAAATCATGATTGATTACACAGAGTACTTAAAGATATTTGTCGCACTGGTCGCCATAGTAAATCCTGTCGGCGCTATTCCTATATATGTATCACTTACGGCAGAACTGACTGAGCATGATCGGAAGAAAATGTCTTTTGTTATTCCTGTGGCGGTGACTATAATTTTGCTTGTGTCGCTTTTCTTTGGTGAACTTATATTGAGCCTTTTTGGAATCACAATAAATTCATTCAGGGTGGGCGGCGGCATATTGCTGCTTATTATATCAGTCTCTATGCTCCACGCTAAAACAAGTGCAACTAAACAGACACAAGAGGAACTTCAAGAAAGTGAGTCAAAAGATTCAGTGGCCATCGTACCATTGGCAACCCCTCTGCTTGCAGGACCAGGGGCTATAAGTTCGGTTATTCTTTATTCTCATAAAAGTGCGGGGGCTCTCCATTATGCTTTAGTAGTTACTGATATTTTGCTGTTGGGCTTATTATTGTGGACGGCCTTTAAACTAACGCCCTGGATATCGAAGAATATCAGCAAAACCGGAATAAATATTTTTACAAGGATAATGGGTTTAATACTGGCAGCGATCGCTGTAGAATTCATTGCAAATGGATTAAAAGGCTTATTCCCGGTGTTGGCATGAGCTTAAATAGTGTAGCCCAGAAACGGTAGAATTTATCTCAAGCCAGAGGAATAGCGTTGCATTCCACAGGGCAGGCACAAAGGTTTCTAACGGAGGCGCAGTCCCGCCACAGGGCGGGATCGAGGATAGAAACCCGCGGAGAACGTAGTACCGGGACAAAAGATGCCATTACTGAATGGACACTAAATAAGGGTGGCTCACTGGGTGGAGCCACCTCGCCAAGCCATGGAGACCTTTAAACGGCGTCTTTTAACTTCTTCCCGGCCTTGAACTTCACGGCATTGCGCGCTTTAATATTTATTTTTGCACCCGTGGCAGGATTTACGCCTTTTCTGGCCTTGCGG
This sequence comes from Pseudomonadota bacterium, assembly GCA_043818915.1. Taxonomy (GTDB): domain Bacteria; phylum Desulfobacterota; class Desulfobacteria; order Desulfobacterales. The sequence goes on from JBDRFJ010000005.1 coordinate 4,608, forward strand.
CGAACCTTTGAAAATGTCCCAAAACCAACCAGCGTGACTTTCCCGTCCTTCTTTTTCAGGGCTTTTGCCACGTTGCCGGTAAACGAGTTCAGGGCCTTGCCGGCCGCAGCCTTTGAAATACCCGCATCCTTTGCCATGTCTGCAATTAGATCCGCCTTAGTCATAACCTTTCCTCCGTTGCTGTGGTTAATAAAAATTTTTGTTGATGCCTATTGTTTAATAAAGCACAATTTTTAAAAAGTTCAAGGGGTGGCGATGTTTTCCTTAAACTTTATTTACCTGAAAGCGGTATTTAAATCGTTCACAGATGGGCCGAAAATCCGGGCATGCATTATTAAAATCGCATGTATTCTACTTTACTCATGAGCAAAATCGTTTTATAGTGATATCACTCAGGTGCATGAAGGCACCAGGGATTACAAAAAAAAAGGGAATAAGAGTCCTCCCTGTACATACATTCTGCAAAGAACTCCTGTTGCCTTGAGCCTTGAGCTGTCAGCTTCCAGGCACATAGGTCAACGTAGGTTTTGACTCCTTTGACTCACCAGAAAAGTCAGCGAGTTCTTAAAAATTTCGGTAAAATAGAAAGTCTCGAAAGACTTAAGACACTTTGACTTTACCTTACCGTCCATTCGTGATAAAAGACTAACTAGAATCCTCAAGTAAAATGGTAACTTAATCCTCACTAAAGAGCGCTGGAAGGGGCACGAATGAAATCATTTGAACCCGGCTTAATTGAGAATCAGCCGATTCCTCATCCTCTATTGAGGACCATTCGGCTGCTTGGCGAATACAGGGGTAAAGAAGCCCTTTTTCAGCAGCAAACGCCGCAGGTTCTCGAAACCCTCCGCCAAGTGGCCGTCATTCAGAGTACGGAGTCCTCAAACCGGATTGAGGGTATTGAGGCGCCCCCCGATCGTATCAAGAAGATTGTCGAGCAAAAAACGACACCAAGGAATCGTTCGGAACAGGAGATTGCCGGCTATCGTGACGTGTTGTCAACCATACACGCCAATTACGCTAATATTCCGTTTACCACTGGCGTGGTCCTGCAATTTCATCGAGATCTTTACCAGTTCGTGCCTCAGCAAGGTGGTCTATGGAAAATGGCTGATAACGAAATTGCGGAAACCCGTGCCGATGGGACGCGAATCATTCGTTTCAAACCGGTGCCGGCCCACCAGACATCAGAGGCGATGGAGAAACTGCACTCCAGCTTCAGCGAGCATTGGCAACGTGGGGAGATCGATCCGCTGCTGCTCATTCCTGCCTATGTACTTGACTTCCTATGCATTCATCCTTTTACCGACGGCAATGGGCGCATGGCACGTTTGCTGACTTTGCTTCTGCTGTATCACGCAGGTTTTAAAGTCGGGCGTTACGTTAGCTTGGAGCATCTGGTCGAAAATCAGAGGGAAGGTTATTATGAAGCCCTCTACAAGTCATCACAGAAATGGCACAAGGGGAAACACTCACTCCTTCCGTGGTGGGAGTACTTCCTTGGTGTGATGCTCTTAGCTGCATACCGGAAGTTCGAGTGCCGAACCGGAGAGATGACTACTGCCCACGGCGCAAAAACGGAGCTTGTTCTGTCTACGATTGATAAGCTACCCGGGAAATTCCGCTACGCGGATCTCGCACAGGCCTGTCCTAACGTGAGCAGGCCAACGATTAAGAGAGTATTGGCCCAACTGCGCAAGGATGGAAAGATCGAGTGCGTGAAATCAGGGCGGGATGCCGTCTGGGAGAAAAGGGGTTCATGAACCCATTAACGGTATCAAGAATGGCTATTGGGGGGGTTGAGCGTGCAAATGACATATGATACCGTTAATGGTATTAAAAATGGCTATTTTGAGCCTGGTCGTTGAATTCCAGAATCTAAATTTAATGGCGCTGGAAGGGGAACAGCATGCGGGGAGATCAGTTAACCCTGTAGTGGTATATTTTGTGGACTATCGAGACCCGAAAACAGAGCGTCGCAATAGCTCAGCTTGCTGCTCGCGGATACGTGCTTGTGCAATGTGTAGAACTGACCCTTTACTCTCCCTATACACTCTCCCGGTCAGTTTAAAACAGAAGGGCTGAGATCTGCCCTCTGCCCTCCGTCTTCTGCCTTCTTCTCCCTTTTGCCCCGGATAACTACTTGAAAAGATTAGAAAAGGATATTCACATCTCAAGATGAACGGGGAATGTGCCGATCATAAAGATTAAGGAATAAGTTGCCATGAAGATTCAAGACTCGAACATACTGATGGCCTCGACCCGAACCTTTGCGGAACGAGATGAGGAAAAGGAGATGATGAGGGCCTGGGTTGATCCGCAGCATCATGAAATTGCGGACGACAGGGTCACCATTTCTCGAGAAGCAAAGTGCTGCATGGCCGCTATGGATATCACTACCGACGAGGTGGAGATAGATGCTTGCACTAAGCATCAACTCACACTGGACATGCTTTTAGTTGAAGTACTGTCGGGGAGAAAGTGCAAGATCCTTGACGCCTCTATGTTGGAGGGAAAATCGGCATGCAAAGATGAGGAGCAGCATCGTGTTCAAACAGAGGATCAGGCCCAGGAAGAAAAGGTAGGGTGGGGAATAGAATATCATAGCGAGAGTTCTCATTATGAAAGTGAGGACGTGGCGTTTGTGGCAGCCGGAATCATACGTACAACAGACGGGCAAGAAATAGATTTTGCCCTTCGGCTCGATATGAGCAGGGAATTTGTATCATACCACAGCCTCAATCTGAGGGCAGGCGATGCTGCATTAATAGACCCCCTGGTGGTTAACTTCAATGGCAGCGCTGCTGAACTTTCAAATATGAAATTCACCTTTGATCTCGATTCCGATGGAGTATCGGAGAATCTCCCATCGATTGGACCGGGCAGCGGCTTCCTGGCACTGGATAAGAATAATGACGGCATCATAAACAACGGCACCGAACTGTTCGGACCTCGTACCGGAGATGGATTTGCCGAACTTTCCGAATTTGATGAAGACGGGAACAGTTGGATTGATGAAAATGATCCCGTTTATGATCAGATATCCGTCTGGACGATGGCAGAACAGGGAACCTCTTCTTTGAGCAGTTTGAGAGACAGAAACATTGGCGCCATCTATCTCGGCAACCTGGCGTCGGAATTTGATTTAAGTGGGAGCAATAATGAATTGATGGGCAAAGTGCGCACCACAGGGATTTTTCTGAGTCAAAACGGCAGCCCGGGGACGATCCAGCAATTGGATCTCGTAGTATAATATCTTTACCACGTCACTGTTTTTTCCAGCCTGATCCCCACCTAACACCTGCCTTGAGCTTTCAGCTATTCTGCCCACCGCCGTCCGTCATCCGTCATCCGCCCTCTGTCCTCCGCCTTCTGTCGTCTGTCCTCTGTCATCTGCCCTCTGTCATCTGCCTTCTGCCCCCTGCCCTCCGCCATCTGTCCTCCGTCCTCAGCCCTCTGTCTTCTGTCCTCTGACTGCCGTCCTCTGTCTTCTGTTGTCCGCCGTCTGTCGTCAGTCATCCGTGCTTGTTAAAAGCGTAGACCTTACCCCTTACTTTGTAGGATGTTGCCCTTGATGGTTTTAAGGAAGAAATAATGTAACTATTCAGCAAAAAATACAAAAAGAAGTAAAAAAAGACTTGACAGGGTTTTTGCGAAAAATTCTGGATTTCGATCCTGGTCGACGATTTCCCGTATTTCACCAAGCAGGCGGCCTTATAGCACGATAGACGGATCG
>JBDRFJ010000006.1:0-7011 GCA_043818915.1 Pseudomonadota bacterium
GCAACCCTCCCCGCAACACCTAAATGCTCTGACTTCGCTCCCGGGTCAGCCCTCAATGGTACTCCCATAAATTATACCATAAAGTCGTTGGATTCACAGGCACACGCAGGCACCATTCTACGGCTGATAGATACATCAGAACCTTGGACTTCTGACAATTTTAAACGAATGAGATATGAGCTTCATGATTTAATCTCACCTTCTACGTTCAAGGAAGAACTGGACTTACACCCTAAAACTCACGACCCAGGGTTCAATGTTGAGTTCGACTGTCCTGAGATCCCTATGCAAGTAGAACCATTGGGGGAAGCTTTTTTTAAATACGCTTGGGCGAGACTAATCGGCTCAGTTGACCATAAAGGGATCGCATCATATGATATCAAAACAATCAAGGGTATTAAACTTGAAAAAAAATTCAAGAGAAATCAAGCTTTCAAGTATTTACGTGATGTACGGATGGAAACCTACTTTTTCAGCTATAGGGCTGATTTCTTAAAATATTCTGAATTCGGAATAAAACAAGCTCAGAAGATCGGGAACGAACGTGGTGGAATTAAGGTATATGCTGATAACTTTAGAATCTTCGGATATGGCAGTAAAGGTGACGATTGGCTAAGAACAGATTACGACAGAGGCAGATCTATAATAATGTTGGATAAGGAATTGAATCCATATGTCGATGACGGTGTTAGACCTGGATTATCACTGTTTCGCAATAATAATCTTTTCGGACACGTTGTGTTCCAACGTGAAGCTAACAAGTTGCTTGAGATTACGGTAAATCGAGAGAGAATAACAAACAGTGAGGCATTTGAAGAACTGAGAAGGTTTGCGCGCCTTGGGATTGATTTCGCCACTGTTCTCTATGCAAACCAAGTTGCAAAAGAGCAAAAGGATGCAGAGGAGAAGAAAAGAGCCCAACAAGAGGCACGAGCCAAGGCAGCCGAGAAGGCAAGGCGTGATGCAGATGAAGCAAGGCGGAAAGCTGAAGAAGAAACGCGAAAAGCAGAAGAGGAGAAGAAGCACAGTGAGAAAGAAGTCCTTAAAGCTGATCTTGATGTAGCTAAAGCATCTGAAAAGAGAAGATCAGCGGAGGAGAATAGACGAAAAACTGAATCAGAAAGACGGCGTGCGGAAGAAAAAGCGCGCCGAACTGGAAATAAAAATGATTGGGCCACAGTTTTTGTATTATTGCGGAGAGAAAAAGATTTTATTGAAGCTGAGCAACTGGCTATTGAGAATGAATTGCAGGCCGTTAATCATGCCGAGCAAGTGAAAAAGCAAGTCAAAGATGAGAGAGATTCTGCTGATGATGAAGTAAGGAAAGCTGAAAATAAAAGGAAAGAGGCTGAAGAGGCGCAACGAAAAGCAGATGAAGAGGTTATTAGACAACAAGAAGAAAACCTCAGAAAAGAATATGTCCTGTTAAGAGTACTTGCATCTACTGGCACCTTAATCCTCATCTTTGAACACGAGTTGCAAGCACTAATAGATGATATGGAAGAAATGCTAAGTAGCGCTTCATCAATACTGGAGCAAATGCCGGAACCGAAGCTGGAAGGTTTTAAGCTCGTTTTGGAATCTTTTAGTGATCGTACTGAGATGGTAAAAGAGTTGGGCGAATTACTTGGCGTTACTATAGGAGAGGAGAGCAGAGCGGAAATAAGGAACTGGGTGATATATCCGATTATTGAAAGCATCTTTCGCCCATTTGCACGGTACCTGACGCAGCATGGTATTAATTATCGAAATAACGTCCCAAAAGATTTAAGAACCCCTCGGATGTATAGGTCAGAATTAGTTTCTGTCCTGCACAATTTAATGACGAACGCTTTCAAGGCAGTAAAAGGAGAGCACAAAAGAGAAATAGATGTTACGGGCTATGTTAAGGATGGGACTGTGCACGTCCGGTTTCTAGATTCCGGAAAAGGTCTTAACAAAGCAAGATGGGACACGGCTTTTGATCCATTCGAAAGCGACTGTGAGCCTGACATCAAATTTGGTGTAGGAACAGGTCTTGGGCTGAAGATAGTAAGAGATATTGTCCGATCTTACAATGGAGAGGCACAATTCTGTGAACCACCTGATGGCTGGTCAACCTGCATAGAAATAACTCTGGCAGTGGAGGAATGATATGGGAATTAAAGTTGTGTACATAGATGATGTGGACACTGAGCTGAGAAAATACAAGTCAAAATTTTCGACGGATGAAAGGACAAAAGAAAGGTTTGTAATTGTAACGCATAATACACCCAAGTCACCCGAAGATTACACTCATATAACTGAGGCGAAGCCTGAACTGCTAATGGTTGACTATGATCTTAGCGTTCCTGATAAGAATGGAGATGTGATTGGTTTTTCAGGTATCACATTGACAACTGAACTTAGGCAGAAGTTCCCTGAAGTTCCAATTACGTTATTTACGCGAAAGAGCGTTTTCAAAATCCAAAACTATGCACAAATTAGTGAGACCCTTTCAAGTATCGACGAGATAATATACAAACAGGATATATTCAAGATAGACTCACCAATAATTGAGAAGCTATACCAATTATCTATTGGGTTCAGATTAATTAGAACTCATAAAAATAGAGGCTGGAACGAACTATTGAGATTAATAGGCGCTCCAAAGAGCGAGACAGAGGTGCTGGAATTGGCTGATCCACCAATTGTGCACAGGAAAAGTTGGGGGGGAGTGGCAGTAGCTAAGTGGGTACGTAATGTTCTGCTTCGATATCCCGGCATATTATATGATCCAGTACACGCTGCTACTTTTGTTGGGGTTTCTGAAAAAGACTTCTTGTCAGAACCTATTCAGGAATTTTTCATTTCAGCTAAGTATTCTGAAATTTTTATGCCGCCAGAGGGACGTTGGTGGAAATCCAAATTGCAGAGCAAGGCATACTCGATCATGAACAAAAAGGAAAGGGAACTGCCATTGCGAATGGCATTTCCCAGAGCTTGGGAAAGAGTTAAGAAAACTACAATCGAAAAAGCGAAATGCGTCTTCAGTAAAGAGGCGCCAGCCGAATGGGTATGCTATATTTTAAGGCAGCCGGTTATGATTAAGTACTCACTGTCATATAAGCCGGACACACGACCAACGTTTTTGGATGAAGCCAGAGTTTCATATGAGGCAGTTAGAACTTCGAATGACTTTGATGATAAACTCGTCGATCCGTTGGGGCGAGAGTTGATATCAGAAATTCGAAAACTTCCAAATCTGGCGGAGAATGATAGTGCGGATTGAAGAATATATTACAACTTTGAACACACTAATTGTTAATGTGCAATAAAAATCCGAATAAAATCCAGTTTTCAGGGTAACACTTTCTCCCTTTGTTTAAGATAAAACCAACTCCATAATCTTAACTGCTTCTTTCCGTTGCTCGATCCTCAATTCTTTGAGATTTTCCAATTCATCCAAGATCTTTTTTCTAAGAGCACCTGCATAATGGTACTGCTTTTTGAGGTCAGCGGCCATGCGTTTTGCCTGTATAACACAGGTATCTTTGATAAATCGGTGACGTGATAATATAGCATTGCGTAACATGGCCACCAGGTTTTCCACCGTAGTTGTTTCCTTGGTCTTTTCTTGTTCTTCGCGTTCTCTATCAAGCATCCTCTGATAATAATAACGCTCATGGCAGTAATCTTCATATCTGGCAGCATCCATTTCATCTTGGATATTCTTAAGAATACCGAAGAAATAGGGAAGGGTGCACCGTTGATGATCACGCCTTATAGCTTTGAGGAAAGCCTCTTCAGACTTGCTTATGGCATCAAGATTATAGGTTACTATACATTTCTGTGCCCGTTTTAGACTCCGTTCATCGACCTCCAGGCCGTGATCTCTGATGATCCAATCAAGGCGGGTAAGCTTGGTTTCCTGGTCAGGGTCCTCGCTTTTCGCCTTTCGCCCTTTGTATTTCATTTTTAAGGCTTGCCGTTTTTTCTCTGGTATTGGTATCTTCATTGCCTCTTGAGGGGCAATTTTATCACCAAATCGGGACAGCCGATTGCGCATAGCGACATAGATGGAAACTATCTTTTCCAGTATCGCTCTGGCCAGATCCTTCGGAGAGGACAAGTTAAAATCGAGTCTCTCGATTACACCCTTCATTTCAGAAAAAGCTCCTTCGATAGTGCCATTGCCCTTCGGATTTGCAGGTCCCGCAGGCAGCATCTCTATATTGTTCCGCTTAAGATAATCCACAGCTTGACCAGAAAGATTTGCGCTGCCATGATCTGATACCAATCCTATAGGTAGTCCCCATGATGCTTTATGTGCCTCCATAACCTTAATAAATGCTTCTGTTGTTTCGCTGTCTGATACACTGAATGCAGTATGGCAAAAACTATCAACATCCACGCTCAGTTCCAGATTAAACTTGTATGCCACATGATCAATCCATACGGTAAATTCACTACCATCAACGCTTACAAGACCATTCGGAATATTTTGACGAAGACTCTGATAAAATTTGGGCCGGCGTCTTCTAATTTCCGGCTTGTAAAGACCATTGGCAATCAGGATTTCACCGATCTTTTTTCTGCTAAACACAATATCCTCTTCTATTGCCAGTTGCTTGGTAAACGATTTTAGGCGAATACGGCGGCCTTTGGATTTGACCTCTTTTGCCACCTCTACAATCTGTCTCACTATATCTGTTGTAATCTTACAGGCTTTACCACGGCCATCAGGTACAGTCAGCGGCGACATCCTTTCGTTAAAAATCCGGTTCCATTCGGAAAGTGTGCTGACCTTAAGATCCAGAACCCATGATGTATCCTGAAACGACCGGTTCTCTTGCCGAAAAAACCCTACCGCTTCCGCTTTTTGCGAGAGTTCATGGTGTTTTTTTTAGAAGCTATCAACTCGTCTACACCGTGGATTCTCCACGCAATCTTTCTGCCCTCATTCTCAAACCGAACATCATCGTAGCGCTTTTGAAGTTCCGCATGTTCCGCCTTGAGACGATCATTTTCCTCCCGGAGACTATGCTCCACATCATTCTGTTTGGCGACGGATTCCAATTTGCCCGCCCATTGATACCCTGTCTTACGAGAAATGCCCGCAACCTCACAGATCGCCTTTACATCAGCATCCATGGGAAGGCCTTTGGCCCGTAAAATCTTCTTCCCATGGATCAAAATCCCAACCTCCTCCTGGCTCAAGTTTTCATTCATGGCTGCCTCCAAAATAAATCAACAGGATGTCCCAAAACATAGAGCCTCACCATCCCTTCAGGCTCCAACACCAAATTCATTAAACTCCGGGATATGTCAAGACCATCATAGCAGATTTGCGTTTCAGGATCGATCTTTTTAGAAAGAGACTTAAGAACAGTAGCTACCCTGCCATGAAAACGGTCTGCCGGTACCAGAAGCCCGCCCAGACCCTGATGGGTCCGCTTATAGTTGTGGGTCTCAACCCATTTTTTGATGGCTTCTTCAGCCTCTTCTACACCCTTAAATTCCTTCCGCCGGATCAATTCTTTTTGTATCTGTTTGTTGGCGGCCTCAATCTTGCCAAGGGTCTGAGGATGATGCGGACTGGCATGGGTCTGGTGGATACCTTCTAACTCTAAATACCGTTCAAACCGGTTAGCACCTCGCCATGAATAAAACACAAAGCCACGGTCACTTAAAATTTCCTCCATTTTTCCATACCGGTCTATGGCTTCTTGAACCACCCCAATAACCAGATCAATAGAGGTCTCCGTAGATAAACGAAATCCGAGAATGAAACGGGAAAAATCATCAAGGAGTAAAAGAAGGTACACCTTCAGCTTATGAATGAAAAATTCCAGGATATCCATTTGAACCAGCTCCAGCGGACGACTCGCTTCAAAACGCTGGCTTTCCTTCTTATCACGTTTTTTGCGAATACCCCGATATCCATTAGCCTCCATTAGCCCTTGAACCGTCCGGGTGGAAATCGTTATCCCTTGCCTCCTCAACTGATTCCGTACCTGACTTGGACCAAATCCCGGATAACGCTCCCAGGTCTCAAGAACTGCCTTTTCCTTTTCCTCAGTGATCCTCTTAATTCCACGACCGCGGGACTTTGGTTGGTATGCTAAAAAAGCTTCCTCTCCCAAAACCTCTAACTTCCGCTGCCACTGATATACAGTCGTGTAATGAACTCCTGCTAAATCGGCAGCTTTCTTTATCCCAACTGCCTTCACACTTACCAAAATATCCAGCTTCTGCTTTTGTGTAAATTGCCTCTTCTTTTCCATCACGCTTCCTCCTTTCATTTTTTAGGAGAAAGTGTTACCCTTTTTGGGCCAATTTTTTACGGATTCTTAGTAGCAGAAACACTTAAACAATTACTGGACGAAATAGACTCTCTAAATAAATTAGTGAAAAAACGTCAGAACGAGCTGAAGGAAGGTGTTAAAGAACCTTCGCCAAAAAAATTCAATTAAAATATAAATAAAGGAGTTTTAAAACAATGTCCGGCTTTCAATATTTATCAGCTTCATTATGGATATTTGTAACAACCTTTGGTTTGGTAATAGTTCTCTTAGCTTTGTTTGTATACCTCTGGTACCGGAGCAGGGTAAAAGCCGTTGTTCAAGATGCTTCCTCTGTCGCTGATCTGGCGGCTGAAAAGGATCAACTTGAAGCTGAAATTGCCCAATGTCGCACCTGGCTTGGAAACAATAAGGAGGATCTACTTAAACTTGACGCCGAACGCCAACAGCAAGAGATGCTCAGGCAGGAATTGGCCGATCAACAAACAAAAGTAGCCCAGGAAGAACAGAAGGCGGATGAACTCAGAAAAGAAGCGATTGATCTTCAGAATGTTGTTTCCTCTCTCACAAAAGATCGGGATCGCCTTGAAACAGAAAAGGTTGATTTAGAGAAAAAAAGGGATGCTGCAAATGAAAAAGCTAAAACCGCTGAAGATGTTAAGGTTCAGGCCCTTATAAAGACGAAAGAGGCTCAGGAGGACCTGGAAGACAAACGCCTTGAAATAAAGGAACTTAATAATAAAGTCAC
>JBDRFJ010000007.1:0-33972 GCA_043818915.1 Pseudomonadota bacterium
CGGCCTATGAATATAATCAGGATCTAAAGTATGTTCATATGGTCACAGGCATCTCAAAACACGTTGTTAAAGAATATGTAAAAATTTTAACAAATGAAACATTTTTTACTTGACTCGCCATTTGGCATTATCTTGGCGGGATTAACCGGAGGAATACATAAGGTATTTCGAGGATTAAAGTTTGAAGCCTGACGCCGCATCACGAAAAAATGGCAGTTGTGCAAAGGTCTCAATTAGATCTGTGGTTCGTTAGAGTGAGAGATTCGCCGAAAAACTACGTCAAAGGGCATAAGGATAATTGCGCCCTTAAAACGGCCATCCTTCTATCGTCCTGATTTTATGGTGTTTTGCTGTTTACCATTGTCTGTTTGACAGGAGCTATTATAGGATGTCCCTAAACTTTCTCCATCTCCCCAATACAACACACCGCACTTCCTGCTACTTCGCTGCAAGCCCTTTCACCCGGTAATTGAACTCATAGGCCAGGCTGCGGCCCCAGGTCTCGTCAAACATGGTTCTATACCGCGTGCCGTCCTGCGGGCCGACGGGCTTGCCGTAGGTATAAAACCAATTCACAATAGGGCTGCCCGTGAATCCCAGGGCCACCCAGTAGCGGCCCGGTGAGAGTATGACCGAAGATGTGCTGAAATCAAAGCCCACCCAGGAATAACCGGGCGTGAATTTCATCCGGCTCAGGTCGATCATATCGCTTGTGGCAATATAATCGCCGGGCATGCCCTCATTATCTTTAAAAAGCTCAAGCCAAAGCTGGCCGTCTCCTCCGAACTTGTGCAGCGCAAGCCCCACCTCTTTGACATGCATAGGCTTGCTCAGGATGAAGGTCTGGGCATACTGCTGTCCCTTTGTCGTCACATACTCGGCTGTCTCCACCAGAAAGTTCTTGCGCATCTTCATGGTGCCTTCCGCAACCTCTTCGGCAGGCCCGCGCGTAAAGAGGAAATCTACATTTTCCGGAAATTCCAGGTTGCCTAATATGTAAGGAACCGAATACTGCAAGCGCTTTAAGTCCTTGTCCGACACTTTTTGAGGCGGCGGCAAGGGCGCTGTTGATATCTTGGCGAATTCCGCCTTAACGTGTGGAGAGAGCAACAACGCGCGAGGACCGTACCCCGCTTTCCGGCCTGAGAGATTCACGCGGTCATTGGAAAGCCCCGCGGTAATGCTCTCTGAAAACTGCGGCCTGCCCGATGTTCCCTTGGCATAGGTCCAGCGCACGAGCCCGTCCTGATCGGCCTCGTTGTTATCCAAACCGACCTCCACGCGGATGAACCGGTTGCTCACAAACAACTCGGTTCCGGCCGGGTCGAACGGCACCCAGCCCAGGTCGGGGAAATAGACCTCGATCCACGAATGCCGGCCCTGGGCCATCTTCATGGTCAAAATCGATTTGCCCATGTCTATGTCATACGGTTTTTTCAGCGTTATCCCGTTAACGATGCGCACGGGGATGCCGACCGCCCTCATCAGAGCAGCCGTCAGGTGCGAATAGTTCTGGCAATTCCCCTTGCCGCTGCCAAATGAGTATGTAGCGTCGTGGTTTGGCGGGGTCAGTACGTAGTGCATATGATCCACCACCCACGTCAATATCTTCTGTACGGCGTCAAACTCCGTGGAGGCCGAAGCCGTTAGTTCGCGTGCCTTGGCGCGGATCTTCTCATCGCCCGCCGCCACCTGTTCGGTTGCCTGCAGGTATGCCTTTACCTGCCCCGGCAGACCGCTTGGCGGAAACGGCGCCCGCGTTTGCAGCACCTCCAGTTTGACGCTGTTCATAGCAGTAAGCCGGATGGTCGCGGTCACCGGCTTTAACGGGGGCTTCCAGGTCACTTCCACAACCTTGTTCCCGCGCTCATCGGTCGTATCCTTACGCTCAGAAGGGGCAGGCACGAAGTTGAAATCCACATCTACAATCTTTTGCACGTAGGTCGGAGAATTAAAGGACTCAGGGACAACAAAGCTGAGTACTATCTTTCGGGTGCCTGAGGAAGGCTGTACGTTCTGCACCATCTGGTAATTGATCCGCGACTCCTGGCCCCCATTAAGAAGATAGTTTTCAGCAAAACCAGGCTCCGCCATAAACACGATAAAGCACACAATAAGGATTCTCTTCAGCCAATGGAGCCAATGGCTCCCATTGGCTCCATTTTCACCCCCCAGAAAACCTCTCAAATCTCCCCTCTCCTCAACCTCTCTCGTATCCTCTTGGCCTTCTCGGGCATTGCCTTATGAAAAAACTCCATCTGCTCCTGAAGCCACTGGAGCTTATCTTTTACCGGTTTTTTTCTATATGCCTCGATTTCTTCTTTTGTCTTGTAGTAGAGGAGGGGTATGTCCCGGGCTTTGTCGGATGACTTATTCTTCATCTTCCCAGTCCTTTTCTATTTGCTTGAGATAGTAAATGTCAGCTCTATCCTGGGGCCTATCCGACCCTTGCTTCATTTCAACCAAGGTTTCTATTGTGCAGATAGTAGGGTAGCATCTTAAATATTAAGTTTTGATAAGGAATAACATATTGAAATATAAGTTAATAGTCTGATCTGGCAAACGCACGATAAATCCGTGCGTCCCGCTCCATAATGTTTGTTAGCATTGCGTGTTCGAGTATTCGCTGGGAACTTGGAATGATTGGCCTATCGGCTGAAAACCAGCCAATTCTTGACGCATAAGTTTGGAGCGAATTTGCTCAAAACGGCTGATAACTTCTTTGGAATAAAGTCGCTCGCCACAGTGCAAGCAAACTTCAGCGCGTACGCTTAATACCGCGGTGTGCTTTCCACCACGCAGCAGTTTCTCAACGTCTTTTTCGACCATCTCGCCACCGCACACGGGGCACTTATCAAATGGTAGCATCTTTTGGCCTCCTTGTTCGCCAGTTGATCCAGTGTTTTGAATCGGGACGATATACAGTAATTAGGACGGCCCAATGGTTTTTCTGATTGTAAGCCCAAACGCTGTGCACTGGGTCATCCCTGAAAGTTTTGCCATAGATTAGACAACTCGGATATGGTCTATCACTTGGATACTCCTCAATAATCTCACCTTGAAATACAGTCATTAAGATTTCGTCGAAGGATAGCCGGTCGGCTTGCGCTTCCTCGTCAGCATGGTCCGTAATGCGTATTCTATCGTGCCTTATCGCATCAATAATGTCTTCCAAATCCACGGGAAGTTCCTCTTGCAGTTTATTCGCCCATATTAATTATTATCAGGTATTCCTTATCAATGTCAAACGATTTTGGCCGCTTATGCGGGGTAAATCATAATTGGCAATTGTTATGTTGAGGCTGAGAGTTTGAAAAAGTAGGGCGGAAACTTAGAATCTATAACTATATCCAACCCCCACCATAAAATCAGGCGCACCCGCAGTGCTTGTGTCCTCAGAGAAGGAGACCTCCAGCGCTGACTTGGGATTGAACTTAAATTTACCCCCGACACTCAAGATTGTGGAAGTGCTGTCCAGGCTCCTAATTCCGGTGTCTCTAAAGGGCGAATCCTGGATCACGAACTGTGCATTAAGTGAAACACCCTCTGAATACAGCCACTCCAGCTCCACGCCTCCATGAAGATAATTGTTGAGTTCGATATCTTGTTCGGCCCTGAGTTCCTCTGCAAAGACGACCCCCGCGTTAAGATACGCCATAAATTCCCGGCCGAGACTCTTATTGATAAGCAAGGCCACCCCTCCGTCGATAGCCCCATTGCCATAGCCACGATCGGGGTCTCCCGTGGGCAGTTCAAGAAAAGCCGATACGCTTACGCAGGGATCTTTGGGATGTAGAGCCTGCTTTATGCCTACCCTGAGATCTCCGGGTGCGATTTCTCCCGATTCACCACGGACAACCGTCTTTCCATTGCGGGCAACCTCAAATAGGAAATCATTATGAGGCCGGTCGCTTCTGCCATAATCGGAAAAGCCGAAGGCACTGTGGTATTCTTCCAGAAATCCATCCAGAAACCCGCTATTAAAACTGATCAGCGGGAGTTCAAGGCTTACCTCTGTTGAGCTGCCTAACAATCTTTTGACTTGGACATCTAAAAGCACGGCCTCCAAATCAATCCCAACGGTCCAGTCATTTGACACGTCCACCAGGTGGGTGCTTGAATATGTGAGATTGAGATTTACGGAGTTCTCACACTCAGCAGATACAAGAGAAGGACTGCCAATTGACATAACCAACGGGAAGCTGTTCTTTACCCGGAGAGGGCCTTGAAAGCCTGCCGCAAGTTCTGTTGAGAGGATTAGAGTTACGACGAAAAGTATGAGAATGATGTATTTCATTTTCCTTATCTATACAACGATTTCACAAAAATTCCAAATCCCCCTCCCCTGTCGAAAATTCGTCGTCTTTGTAGCTGAAACAAGTTTGGCACCCCTTTACAATCCATAAAGGAATTGGTAGTTAGTTCATACTGAATAGATTCCCTCGGGTAAAGGACAAGTTGTGCATGAGTTTGATCGCGGTAAATAATCTCTCTCTTTCCTTTAGTGGACAGACAATATTTGATAAGGTCGGTTTTCAAATCAACAATGAAGACCGTATCGGTCTTGTGGGCCCCAACGGAACGGGGAAAACCACTCTGTTGCGCATCCTTATCGGAGAGGTCTCCCCTGATGGGGGTGAGGTCTCCAACACCCGCGGAATTCGTATCGGCTATCTTCCACAGGACATCTCGCGAATGTCCAAAGGAACGCTGTTTGCCTCGGTCCTCAATTCGATCCCAGGAAAACCGGAACGGGACCAACAATTAAAAAAGCTCGAAATCGATCTGGACCAGACACAAGATCACGACCGGCAAACAGCGCTCGCGCATCAGATGGCAGACCTCCACCACGAAATCGATTATTACAACACACGATTTTCTCCGCACAAAGCTGAACAGATTCTGCTCGGTCTTGGATTTTCTGCTGAATCTTTTGACGCCCCTTTGAACGAATTGAGCGGGGGGTGGAAAATGCGCGCGGCCCTGGCCGAACTTCTGTTCCAGGAGCCGGACGTTCTTCTGTTAGATGAACCGACCAACCACCTGGACCTCCCTTCGGTGCTGTGGTTGGAAAAGTTTCTTCTGAACTACAATCATTCCCTGGTCCTGATCTGCCACGACCGGCAATTTATCAATACCCAAGTCAACCGCGTCATAAGCCTGGAACCGGAAGGCCTTCGCAACTATACCGGAAACTACGACGCCTATCTTGCGGCACGCCTCGAAGAGGAGAGTGTCTTGGAAAAACGGGCCCTCAACCAGGAACAACAGGTCAAGGAGGCAAAAAGGTTTATTGAACGTTTCCGGTCCAAGGCCACTAAAGCCCGCCAGGCGCAAAGCAAGATAAAGATGTTGAAAAAGCAGGAAATCGTAAAAACATACAAGAAACGAAAGGTGATGCATTTCTCCTTTCCGGAGATCCCGCGAAGCGGCGACGTCGTCCTTTCGATCCAAGGACTTACAAAGAGTTTCGGCGGCCGGCATCTCTATCAAGATCTCGACCTTGCCGTAAAGCGGGGAGAACGTATCGCCGTCATCGGAAAAAACGGGGCGGGAAAAACCACCCTCCTTAAAATGATCGCCGGAGAGATCTCACCGGACAGAGGAACGATTCATTTCGGCCATAATGTGACAATGAGCCATTATGCCCAGCACCACACCGAACTTCTTAATGAACACAGCACCATATTGGAAGAGGTCTCCCAGATAGTCCCGAACGCCGGGATAAGTTTTGTGCGCGGGGTGTGCGGCGCTTTTCTATTTCCCGGCGACGACGTAGAAAAGCCTATTGCAGTGCTGTCCGGGGGAGAAAAGGCGCGTGTGGCCCTGGCCCGCATCCTTGTGAAGCCCGGCAACCTGATGCTGATGGACGAACCGACCAACCATCTGGATCTCCTTTCTTCCGAAGTATTGGCCAAGGCGTTGCGGGATTATAACGGCACGATTGTTTTCGTCTCGCACAATCAGTCGCTTATCAACTCTCTTGCCACAAAGATATGGGATGTTTCGGACCAGAAAGTGGAAGAATATCCAGGGAGCCTTGAAGAGTATATCGACCACCTGGACCGTAATAAAAACATGCCCCAAGTAGAAGCCGGAGAACAAAAAAGCGCTGACAAAAGCAGTACCCGGAAAGATAATGGGGACAAGAAAACAGCAAAAGAACAAAGGCGAATAAAAGCCGAACGCCGCAAGATAATCAGCCAAAAACTGGGGCCGATCAAAAAGGAGTTGGCAAAGCTTGAGCGACGTATTGATGAATTGGAAAAACAAGAGAAAACCGTGTCCAGGGAATTGTCCGACCCGAAAATTTATCAGGACATCCAACAGAGCGAACCGCTTATGATCGAATACAGTAAAGTAAAAATGGAATTGGGCGAGTTGCTGAAAAAATGGGAATATCAACAAGAGATGCTGGAAGCAACTCAGAAGGAGTTATGAGGATGTCAAAAATCCCCCGGATGCTGTTCGCGGACAAAAAGGGAAGGATCTATGACCACCCTGACCTGGAAATGGTCGGTTTTTCCCAAAACACTCCAAAAAGGATAACATGGGACGAGCTCATACCGTTGCCTCCGTACAGCAAACTCTTCTACATCCCTGATTCCCTCCCCTTGGGACGTAATCCGGCTACCGGGGAATGGACAACATTTGACAGCATGCAAGGCAAAAAGGACCCGTCTCCCTGTTACGCTGTCGCCGCATTTATACGTCCGGGCTACGTAAGGTCGTATCTGCCGGCAGCTGATTATTCGCGCAGGAAAGAAACCCTGCCTCTGTGGGCGTATTCTGCCGTAGGCTTTGCCAACGGTCAATACTATGTTCCCGCGGTCCTTATAGAGGAAAACGAGCACTGGAACCCGGCCAACTTTGACGATCAAGAGATGGTCCCCTTTCTCGAAGAATATTGCGAGCAAAAACAGGAAAATCGATTGGTAAAGCATCTAAGCAAATGCGCCGTTGACAATCACTGTTTTGCCGCCAAGAATCTCTTTCTGAAAAGATGGGAGGCGCCGCTGCCTGTCAGCAGAAAATGTAATGCACGGTGTCTGGGATGCCTGTCGTTGCAATCCGAAGGGACCTGTTCTCCTTCGCACCAGCGTATCGCCTTCCGTCCCAGTGTCGAAGAAATCGTGGAAGTGGCTGTGCCGCATCTGGAAGATGCCGAAGACCCTATTGTGAGTTTTGGCCAGGGGTGTGAGGGAGAACCACTGACCGAGACCGATTTGATTGTGGAAAGTATTCGGGAGATTCGAAAAAGGACCTCTAAAGGGGTTATCAATCTCAACACCAATGGTTCATACCCGGACCGTGTGGATGCCATATGCAAAGCAGGGTTAAACAGCATCCGCGTCAGCATCTCCAGCGCCAGGGAAACGCTCTATCACAGCTATTACAGACCAACGGATTACCAATTCGAAGATGTTCTGAAATCGTTGCGCATTGCCAAGACCCACGGTATCTTCATCATGATAAACTATCTCGTCTTTCCTGGAATCTCCGATCAGCCTTCCGAAATAGACGCTCTTAGAAATGTCATCGACACCACCGAGCCTTCTTTCATTCATATGAAAAACCTCAACATTGACCCTCAATTCTATATAGATGCGATGGGGGTACAGGAAGAAGAAGGTGTTGGAATGCAAAAGATGATCGGCATTCTAAAAGAGGAATTTCCACACGTCCGACTGGGATATTTTAATCAGTCCGCTAATGTCCGTTGACAGTAGTCCGTATCTTGCACCACAGAGGCACAGAGTGCACAGAGATAGAATGTTTTTTGTTTGCCGGGAGACGACGGCAAACAAAAAGGTATCAGCCTATGGCAAAACAAAACGTCAGGGCCGTGATTCCCGGAGGAATAGCTTCTTTTATCCCATCGTCGTCTCCCGATAGGATAAAAAATAAAAATCCTCTGTGAACTCTGTGCCTCTGTGGTGAGTCTGTTCTTCAGCTATCAATAAACGAGAAGGCTTTTGTTCTCTTACATATTTTCGAACCTATTTTCAGGCGGCCACGGCCAATCAGGCGGCAATGGCGCATCAATAGTGACATCAACCGGTTTCGTTGGGTGTCGGCAAGTCAGACTTCTGGCCAGCAAGGCGATGATATTCCCTTCGAACTTAAATGGTGAGCCGTAAATCGTATCACCAACAATTGGGTGTCCTTCAGCGGCCAGTTGAACCCGGATCTGATGTCGCCTTCCGGTAATCAGTTGAATTTGGATAAGGCTGAACTCTCCTTTTGTCTCTACGGTAGAATACGAAAGCTCGGCATATTGTCCTACCTCACCGCCCGCGTCTGCTACAATCGTTTTTGTCCCTTGTCTCGCGAGCATCCCCTTCAGGACCCCTTGAGGCGGAGTCATGTGGCCATGCACGACAGCCCGGTAGATCTTTGTGACGCTGTGATCTCGAAATTGCGCTGAAAGCCGTCCGGCGGCCTTTGAGGTGCGGGCGAACATGATCACTCCGGCTACCGGCCGGTCAAGCCTGTGAACCAATCCTAAAAACACATCTCCCGGCTTTTCATATTTTAGCTTCAGCCAGTACTTTGCCATATCCAAAAGGGTTGCTCGACCGGAGCGGTCTCCCTGCACAAGGAGACCGGCCGGTTTGTAAACACCAAGCAAGTGGTTGTCTTCATACAGAATATTGGCAGAAAACTCTTCGACAAAAGAAGGCCCCGGTGTGAAACGTTCTACCCATGAACGCTTTTTTGTGTTACCGTGTGTGGGTGGAAGTCGCTTCGGCATATACTGTTCCATAATTCTTAATTATTACTTTGAATACTACAAAAGCGTCAAATTCGAAATTCGAAATTCGAAATTCGAAACAAATTCAAAATTTAAATATTAAATGTTCAAAACACCATCCGATCTTGCGCAGTACCCGAATCCGTTGCGAATGAATAGTACAATCTTCCAAGTCATGTTGTTTGGGATTTTGAATTTTGGTCATTCGTATTTGTTTCGGATTTCGTACTTCGAATTTCGATATTAAGTTGTTATGTTATCCTAAAAACATTTTCTTGAAAACTATATCAACCAAAAATTTTTTATTTAAAGATGAAATCACACTCCTTAAAACAACCAAGTATAGACTACATGGTCCGCCTGTTCAGAGAAAGCGGCCTTAATCTTTCCGATGAAGCATATCATCAATTCTGGACGTTCCACCAGCAGATCCGCAAGAAAAATGACGAACTCGATCTGACCCGTATTCGTCGGTTTGAGGACATGGTCCTCAAACATTATGTGGACTGTGCCCTGGTGCCTACACTGATTGAGCTCCCCTCTCCCCTCCTTGATATAGGAACCGGGGCCGGATTCCCGGGGATACCGATCAAGATTGTCTCCCCTCATATACAGATGGTGCTTTCAGAAGGGCGGCAAAAACGGATAGATTTTGTGCGTGACGTCTGCACACTCCTTCACCTGACAGGAATACACATATATCCCCACAAAATTGACCCCAAGTCAGACCTGGCCGACATGGATATTAACATTAAGGGAGTAATAACCAGGGCGCTTGAATCTATCGACAAGACCTTGCAAAGAATAGCCGCTTTTCTTCCCCCGGGCGCACAGGCCATCTTTATGAAGGGGCCGTCTTGCCGGCCGGAGATCGACAAGGCCCTTGACCTGATGGGCCAGGAATACAAGTTGTCCGAAGATATCTCTTATTCTATTCCCAACAGCCCGCATCAGCGTCGTTTGGTGGTATTCACCAGGACATCCGCTCCTTCTCGGGTCTTCTATTCCTCTGAGGAAAGATTCGATAAAAGCGCCTTACTCATGGAGAGGCCAAATCTTCATGTAAAAAACATCCATAGCCGGAGCAACCCTTCTTTTAAAACATTTTTACACATCTTAAGCGGCCGGGGGGTGAAGAAACGGGGGTTAGCCCTGATTTCAGGCCCAAAACAGGTAACTGAGATAATAGAGGAATTCGCATCAAGTTGTACAGGATGGTTAACGCATGACAAGGGCGTACCCCCACCTGCCGAAGCCCCGCCTGATCTGATCTGGTACCGTATGAATAAAGAACTGTTCAGACAGATCGATATATACGGAACAGACCGGCCGTTATTGTTGGTTAAGGTACCGCCAATCGGCGAATGGGCTGACACAGACCGGCCTATAGGATGTACCCTGTTTATCCCATTTCAGGACCCTGCAAATGTAGGCGCGGTTATCCGTACGGCCGCGGCTTTTGGTGTAGCCCGGGTTGTTCTCTTGAAAGAGGCGGCCAACCCATTTCATCACAAGTCAGTCAGGGCGGCCGGCAGCACTTTGTTCCGCATCACCTTGCTTAGAGGCCCATCTATCGAGGATTTGCGATCGGGAGAAGTGCCTCTGCTCGGACTTTCTCCCAGGGGACGGAATATAGCTGATTTTCATTTTCCTCCTTCCTTTGGCCTTATTCCGGGGCTTGAAGGCCCGGGGCTTTCTGAAGACACCTTCCCGGGGGAACTTCTGTCAATCCCGATGGAACAAAGGGTTGAGTCACTCAACGCGGCCACGGCGACCGGTATCGTCCTTTACCTGTGGCGAAACGGTTGCACCGCAAGATGAAAAGTGTTATCAAAAGGAAGCATGGTAGGAAGTAATTTGTCTATCACAGAGTTCACAGAGTGACAGAGTTTTTGATCTGAATTCCTGAGAGGGGAATTCAGATCAAGCCCTCACGCTTTCGCGTAAAAACCTTCTGGTCCTGTTTAATGAAAATGAACCAAAAAAATCTCTCAGCGATCTCTGCGAACTCGAGCGACCGGAGGGAGCGGGCGAGAGACTGTAGTTTTAAATGACAACGAAATCAGAAAAAAAAGAACCTAATCTTTCTGTGGTCATCGGCGGACTTCGCATTAAGAACCCTGTCATGACCGCATCGGGGACCTTTGGCTACGGCAAGGAGTTCGACCCTTTTGTAAATCTGAACACATTGGGAGCTATTGTTGTCAAAGGGCTGTCCTTAAAACCCTCCCCTGGGAACCCTCCGGAACGGATCGTAGAAACCGCCGGCGGCATGCTGAATTCCATAGGCCTGGAAAATGTGGGATGGGAAGCATTTGTGAAAGAGAAGCTTCCGTTTCTCCGCACACTCAGGACGCCTGTTATCGTGAATATTTATGGTCACAAAACCTCAGACTATGCTAAATTGGCCGCACGGATTAATGACGAGGAAGGAATCGCCGCCGTAGAGGTAAACATATCGTGTCCTAATGTCAAAAAGGGTGGAATCGCTTTTGGCACCGACCCGAAGGTAGCTTTTAAAGTAATTCAGGCCGTAAAAAAAGAGAGCCGCCTTCCGGTCATTGCAAAACTCTCGCCTAACGTAACCGATATCACTGTCATAGCCGGAAGTGTCGAAGACGCCGGAGCAGACGCTATCTCACTGATCAACACCATAACCGGCATGGCGGTTGATATAGAAGCCCGGCGGCCGAGACTTGCCAACATTATTGGCGGGCTTTCAGGCCCGGCTATCAAACCAATAGCGCTTCGGATGGTGTGGCAAGTGGCTCAGACAGTAAAAGTTCCGGTGATCGGTATAGGTGGGATCATGAACGCCGCGGATGCCTTGGGATTCCTGATTGTTGGCGCTACCGCAATTCAAGTGGGAACCGCCAATCTGATAAACCCATCAGCAACACAAGAAATTATTGAAGGCCTCAAAGCGTATCTTTTGAAAAAACGGATCCCGGATATCAACGATCTTATCGGGACCCTTGCGTGTGACACATAGGTCTTTCAATTCCCCGATCCCGCAATCCCTAAATTCCTAAATCTCCAATCTTGTATCAAAAATCAATGAATGCGCTTTAATTTTTTCATTTTTTATGTTAAAAAGGGCGGGTTGTTCCTATATTTTTGGGCTTGCTCGATACTTCTGAGGCAGTTTTCGTGAAGACTTTTGATAACATTAAAGAAGAAACGCTTCGAATTACAAGCGAAATATTAAAATGTGTCGATGCAACCCGTTCGGCATACGGTAACACAAACGAAGCTCTTGATACCTGGGAGGATATTACCTCAAGGGTTGCGACACAGCTTACAGACGATATGGTTCGCGTCGCTGTAGTGGGACCGATCAAATCAGGAAAGAGTACGTTTATCAATTCGTTTCTGGAAGGAGATTTTCTCAAAAGAGGCGCCGGCGTAGTTACCTCTATTGTCACCAGAATTCAGAATGGTGAGACCTATTCAGCCAAATTAGTCCTGAAAACATGGGGCGAGATAAACACCGAAATAGCTCAAGCCCTTGTGTTATTCCCTTCGCCGGACTGGAGAAGCCGGGAACAAGATTTCGATATTCGTAATGAAACAGACAGATCAGAGCTAAAACAAGTATTATCCACCCTGAAAACAGATCAACTCATTTCTCATGATACCAGGGACCTGCATTCGGTTATCCTTGCCGCCTATGTAGAGGGATACGACCGAATGAAAGATATGGTGGGAGAGGGAAACGGTTCCTTTGTCTACGACGCGGACGACTTTGAAAAACATAAAGAGATTGTCGGCAGCGGTTCAAGAGCTATCTACCTAAAAGATATATGTCTCACCATTGCCGATCAGAGGGAACTCGGCAAAAACACAGAAATTTCAGACTGCCAAGGGAGCGATTCTCCGAATCCAATGCATCTTGCAATGATTCAGGACTACCTGCTCCAGACCCATTTTATCATTTATGTGATTACCAGCCGTATCGGACTTCGCCAGGCAGATATCCGTTTTTTAAATCTGATAAACAAAATGGGGCTGCTAAAAAATTCCTTTTTTGTATTAAATTGCGATCTTAGCGAACATGAGGACATTAATAATTTAAAGACCATCTCAGACAAGGTTCAAAAGGAACTCACCCTGATTCACCCTGATCCTCCGTTGTTTTCTTTCTCCTCTTTATACAATCTTTTTAAAAAGTTACAAGCCGCTGAGCAACTGTCCGCAAAGGACCGATTAAGATTGGAACAGTGGGCACAAGACACAGAGATGCTGGCGTTCTCCGATAAGGGAACAGAACGGTTTCGGTCAGAATTTTCAAAAGCCGTCACACGGGAACGATTGTCTCTCCTTCTGGGCAACAACCTGGAACGGCTCAGCATTGTATCTTTCGGTCTACAAGACTTTATTCATATCAATAGAGATCTGTTAATGAAAAGTGCGCGGGATGCCCGGGCATTGCTTAATGAGGTGGACCGCAGAAAGGACTCCATAGACAACGTAATCTCTATTATCACAAACACCCTTGAAGGGACGCATAGCAAGCTTAAAAGAAATCTTGGGGGGGCTATTGACCATTTTTTCGACCCCGATTATGGAAAGACCATACAAGAGATTTTTAAGTTCATCAAAACATACCAGGCGCCAATAACAAAGAAACATAAAAAGATGGATGCATCAAGTTTTATGGTCACCCTTTATCTGATCTTTCAAGAGTTTCAACAAGCGCTGAACAGATACCTGACAGAATCGGTAAACCTTGAAGTCGTGGAATTCGTAAAGAAACAGGAATCCTGCATCAAGGAAACAATAGAGGGGGTGTGCAGCTCATTTCACTCTATGATACAGGACGCCTTACATGAATACCTTCATGGAATCCAAGAATCAGGTCTCACGTTGGAGCATCAACAATCTACGGACAAAGCTTCACATATTGATATTGACGCGGTCAAGCTGCGGACTAATTTAAAGATTCCGATTCTCAGTTCCAATATGCAATACGGTGCGCAGATAAAATCAGAGGCTATCTTTCAATTCGGCTTTTATAAAATTCTCTCTTTTCTAAAAAGGGCATTTAAAAAGAAACCCGCAAGTGAAGAAGAAAAATATCTGCAACTGCTCCACGATCGTATATATCGCATAAAAAAAATAACAAGGGAGTCACTTAAGGCCCTTTTTATGGACTACAAGGAAAACTTGAAGTTTCAATATCTTTATAAGTTGGTCGATGCTGCTTCAGATGCCCTTTTTGAAGATATGGCCGGTAGTATCCGAGCGTTTACTGTGGATCTCACAAGCATTGGGCAAAAGGTTGAGGGCACCCAGGAGGCAAAGGAACAGGCTACCGTAAAGTTGAACGCCATAGCGGAAGAATTAAGGAGGATCATTGAACAGCTTGAGGACATGAAAAGATCGAGTCGTGGAATTGTCGAGTCGTCGACTCGACCACTTGACTAAATTCGGTGAAAGGAGGGGAACGATGGGGACTCGCAAAACCAGAATTATCGCTGTAATAAATGAAAAAGGGGGCGTTGGCAAGACTGTTACAGTAATCAACCTGGGGGCAGCCCTTTCAAAGTTGGGGAAAAAAGTCCTTATAGTGGACGTGGATCCTCAGTTCAATGCCACCAGAGGGTTGGGCGTAACAGTAAAAGATGATGATCACACGGTCTATGACATCATAAGCTCCCAGGATGGCGCCAGTGCGTCGTCGAGTATCATGTCTACCAAATGGGAAGGTCTTGACTTGATCCCATCCCATGTCGACCTCTCCGGCGCGGAAATCGAGCTGGTTGATGAACCAGGCCGCGAAGGCCGCCTCCAGGCTGGACTCGATCCAATCAAGAAGAACTATGATTTTATTATATTGGACACGCCGCCCAGTCTTTCACTGCTGACCGTAAATGTCCTTGTCTTCGCCAGAGAAGTATTTGTGCCATGCCAGACTCATCCATATGCTTATACTGCTCTTGACTCACTTGTTGAGACAATTCACGGTGTGCGCGAGCATATAAACCCAGGGTTAAAGATTACAGGAGTTATTGCTACTTTTTACGACAAACGGACACGAGTAGGACATAGTATTCTGGAAAAATTAAAAAAAGATAAACGGTTCTCAAGAAAACTTTTTAACACGATTATCCGGAGTAATATAACTGTCGCGGAAAGCGCCTATTACAACAAGCCGGTAGTTTTTTATGATAAACATAGCCACGGCGCTATCGACTACATGAATTTGGCCGAAGAGGTGCTCGCAAGAAGTTGAGAAATCTCTTTACAACTCATCCTCGATTCTATATAACTCCTTTCCATGGCTGGCTAATCAATTGTGAGACCTTTGTAAAGGTCTCATTGAAAGGATATTCTTATGGGACGAGATAGTTTATTGAAAGGGACGGAAGAAAAAAAGGAAAAACGTGCTGCTCCTGCAAAAAAAGGAACAAAAGCGAGCACAAAGGCAAAAAAATCCAAGACAGAAAAGACGACCCGCAAGACCGTTAAGAAGGTCGAAAAACCAAAAGAGATAAAAACCTCGAAAGAAGTCCCTGAAGCAAAACCTAAAATAGAAAAAAGGGGGCCCAAGTCCACCCCCGCTCAAGTCTCAGATGTTATAGTAGAAACAGTAACCCAGACGAAAGAAGAGCCCGAAAAGGAACTGGTGCAAGAACCGGTTGAGAAACCGGAATCGCATCAAGAACCTGTATTTGTAGAACCGGAGGTAACGATGCCAATTATACAAAAGACAGAAAAAAACAGTATCTGGATTTACGGAGGAGCCGCCGTACTCTTATTGTTGTTAGTCCTTCTCACCGCCAGTTTTACCAATTCAAACATCTTTGCTTTTAAACAAAAAGGTAATACCGTTGAATTGTGGGGAGGGTATTTTGCCCCTATGGGAATGGGTCTTGTAAGAACGTTCTCAGACCTGGCGCTCCCTGCTGATGAAGAGGGCAAAACAATTATTAAGGATACGTATACCAAGGGAGAGGCCTATGATATCGTATTCCAATATTTCCTGACCAAAGCGGATGAAGCGCTGAGCCGTCAGGAAGTACCCGATCTTAAAGAGATCAATGCCCTCCTGGAAGAAGCGCGGGGCTATGCCTTGACTGATAGCGCAAAAGAAACGGTTAGTCTAAGAAAGAACGGACTCCGCTTCCTGGTTCTCATGGGCAAAGTAAACCTGGCGTTGGCCAGAAATACAGCAGAAGATTTAATCGCCGCACAAAAGCATCTTGCTGAAATAGACCAGATCGCAGCGACCCCTATTCAACGGCAAATGGCAAAAGAAAAGGCCTCTGCTGTTGAATCAGCCCTCAAGAAATTCAGCGCTGAGGGAAAAGACTAATACCATTCAGGGTTCAAGGTTTAGGGTTCAGAGTTCAAGGTTGATCGCTTTCTAACCTTGAACCGTGAACCCTGGAACTGTGACCCTGAGTAGTTACATTTAACTATTCCTTTAGAGCCATAGTTCTAATCCTCACTGCAAGTCGAGTATACCGCTTTCTTACCTTATCGTTTTTGACCGCAATGCCTAATGCCTTTTTTGTGCCGATCAGGACAACGAGTTTTTTGGCCCTGGTAACCGCCGTGTAGAGCAGATTTCTTTGCAGGAGCACATAATGCTGTGTCATAATTGGGATGATTACAGCGGGATATTCGCTTCCCTGTGATTTGTGTACTGAAATAGCATACGCGAGAACCAGCTCGTCAAGTGCTGAGAAGTCATAGGGTATGGCGCGACCGTCATAGTTTACCATTGCTTCCTGTTTTTCTAAGTCGATGGCTATGATTGTTCCAATATCCCCATTGAAAACTTCTTTGTCATAGTTGTTCCGAATTTGCATTACCTTATCATTCTCTCTAAACGTTCTTCCGCCTCTGGCAACCTCTACCCGGCTGTTGTTGAGTTCCCTTTGCAGTTCAGTATTTAGGTTTGTTGCGCCTATTATCCCTTTATGCATCGGGGTAAGGACCTGGACATCTGATATCGGATCTAACCCGAAACGATATGGGATACGTGTTTTTACAAGTTCAAGAATACGAGCCAAGACGTTTTCCGGGTCGTCTTCCTCAATAAAGTAGAAATCAGTAAGAATTTGTTTTGGCACTTGTGGTATTGTGGGCATCTCACCTTTATTAATCCGGTGGGCGTTCATCACTATGTGGCTCTTTTTTGCCTGTCTGAATATCTCGTTGAGTTCAACAACCTTAAAGATTCCAGCGACAATGAGATCCTTCAAGACATTTCCCGGGCCGACAGAGGGGAGCTGGTTTGTATCTCCGACAAGAATAAGGGTGGCGAGAAGAGGTATTGCCTTCAGCAGGTGATACATGAGAACTGTGTCAATCATGGAAGCTTCGTCAACGATGATAACGTCTGTTTCCAGAGGGTCATTCTCGTTCTTTTTGAAGGAGCCATACTGAGGCTGGAATTCCAGAAGCCTGTGTATTGTCTTTGCCTCACGATCAGTAGTCTCGGCAAGGCGTTTGGCTGCTCTTCCGGTCGGGGCGGCAAGCATCACTTTTTTGCCGGTTCTCTCGTATATATTGATGATCGATTTGACTATGGTTGTCTTGCCTGTCCCAGGCCCTCCGGTCACGATCATCACTTTTTCTTTTACAGCAGCCTTTACTGCTTCTCTCTGCTTTTCCGCAAGGGCGATGTGCAATTGTTGATGCACCCATTCTATGGCGTTGTCCATGTCGATTAGCTTGAGTTGCTTAGGCGCCCTGGTAAGGGCTGTCATACGGAGGGCGATACCGGTCTCGCACACGTGGAAGGTAGTGAGATAGACGGCCTTGTTGTTTTCGCGAAAACCTTCCGGGTCAGTATTAAGATCTTCGATCACTATTCTCTGTTCGGATGCGAGGGTGGCAAGCGCATTGATTATCATAGCCGGTTCGATATTGAGTATGCCTCCGCACTTGTCTACCAGCGACTCATAGGGATAATAGACGTGTCCCTCGTTGGAGAGTTCGTTTAAGGTATATAGAACTCCGGCCTCGGCACGCAGGGGTGAGTCTTTTGGTACGCCTATTTTTTCGGCTATACGGTCGGCTGTGAGGAATCCGATACCAAATATGTCCGAGGCGAGACGATATGGGTTGTTCGTAACGATATTGATTGATTCCTTGCCGTACTGTTTATAAATTTTTGTGGCATAGGTAGTGCTTACTCCCTGATCCTGGAGGAAGATCATTACCCCCCTGATCTCTTTCTGGTCAGACCATGCCCTGCGGATCATCTCTATTCGGGCCGGCCCGATGCCGGGCACCTCACCGAGGCTCTCAATATCGGTTTCAATGATGTCTAATGCCTTGACTCCGAACTTTTCCACTATGCGTTTGGCCATCACAGGGCCTATCCCCTTGATGAGCCCGGAACCAAGGTATTTCTCAATGCCGTGTGCCGTAGCCGGTGTGACCGTCTCATATTTGATTACCTTGAATTGCTCCCCGAATTTCGGATGGTTTGTCCATTCACCAAGGAGTTTTACCACCTCGCCGGGATTCAACGCGGGAAAGGCGCCAAGTACGGTCACCGGGTCGTGTCTTCCAGGTAATCGGAGCTTGGCAATAGTATAGTTGTTCTCTTCGTTAACGTAGGTAATCCGTTCAATCTGACCTTGGAGGTGTATAGGTGACATGAGTTGTGTTCTATTCATAAATAGGCATATATAGTTTTCAGAAAAAGATGTTGGTCTTGGGTAACACGTGGTTTAAATAAATCCGAAATCCGAATATCGAAATCCGGCACGAAGTGAAGCGTCAGCGCTCAACAAATCGAAAATTCAAATGCCAAATTTTCAAAACGTTATTGAATCTTACTACTCTATTGTCCGTGAATCAAGAGTGCAAGCTTTTCCATGTGTATCAGCAAACAGACAGTCAATTGATTTTGGTTGGGATTTTGAGTTTTGGTCATTTGAAATTGTTTCGGATTTCGGATTTAGTGCTTCGAATTTTTCGATGTCTGTCGATGTCTTGACCGGTTATACAAAATATGTAATTATAAAAAATTTGTCAGATTCAAGAAAACACTTGAGGGGGTACACGCTATGTCCAACTTTTCGCAAAAAAGTACTAAGATAACAAATTATTATCAATTGTCTGATGAAGTTGAAGTCCTCGATAAGTTGATAAAATATTCCCGTTGGAAAAAGCCTGTTGTTATAATACCTACACTTGCTTCAGAGTTTACTCTCCCTGAACGCCGGCCTATTTTTGAGAACATCCTTAGAGAATTAAAAGGCGCGCAATATCTCGCCAATATTATTCTGGGGCTTGATCAGGCTGAGGAAGGCGACGTGCAAAAGCTTCATCAGATTATCGCTGATATCGGGTTGGATAATGTGCTTATACAATGGAACGACGGTGTTCATTTTTCACGCCTGTATAAATTATTGGAAGAGGCCGGAATAGATTTAAGCCAACGTGGGAAGGGGAGAAACCTTTTCATGTCATTCGGGATAGCTATTGCCTTGGGCGCTACCTCTGTCGGCCTCTTGGATGCCGATATAAAAACCTTTCGCAGGACCCAGTTGGATCAGCTCTTCTTCCCGGTGCAGGTCTTTGATTATGAGTTTTCCAAGGCGTATTATGCCCGCAGTGATGGGCAGCGATTCTTTGGGCGCGTGAAGAGACTCTTGGTCGATCCGCTTCTCATAGCGTTAAAGCGGAAGTTCACTGATACGGGTGAAGAGAAGATGCTGCGTCTCGTCGATTTTTTACTCCTTTTTCATTATCAGCTTTCAGGAGAAGTAGTCATTGACATAGATCTCTTGAAGCGGATGAGATATACTCTTGACTGGGGTGTTGAAGTCCTTTCTCTTATCGAGGTTTACCGTAAAGCGACTCAGATAGCACAGGTGCAATTTACGAGAGGCTATTTCGACCACAAACACCAGAAGATTTCAGCGTCCGACGCTGAAAAGGGACTTCATAAAATGTCGATCGACATCGTGACCACTTTGTTAAAGGCCCTGATCGTTGATGAAGGTTTGGAGGTCTCCACCCATTTTTTTCGGGACCTGGCCATAACTTATCAATCAGTGGCCGAGGACCTGATTAAGAAATATGCTGAGAATGCCAAGTTCAACGGATTGATCTATGATAGGGACGAGGAAGAACGGTTTGTTGACGAGGTGATTACTGATGCCATATACGATGTGGGGGAATTGTTGGATGCCCCTCAAAATATCTCGGATATGTTTTTAAGATACACTGCTATGAACCCTGAATTTGAAAGGTTCAATAAATTAGGCCTGCAAAATGTTGTCCTGGAGGTGGAAAACAGGACAAAACATGAATATCGGATCAGACGGGATCTCCCTTCATGGACAAGAATAGAGGAAAAAATCCCGGGAATTATAGATCAAATCGTCGACGTTATTGAAGAGGTTAAAAAGGGCTAAGCTGTTTACTAACCATTGATATGAAAATAGCGCTAATACAAAAAAATTTTTCTTCTCATAAGGGGGGCGCGGAACAATATGCGGTAAACCTTGCCGGGGCGCTCATGCGTCAGGGACATGAGGTCACTGTTTTCGCGAATCAATGGGACCACGCCATAGTCCATGGGCCAAAATTTCAATACGTGCCTATAGTAAAGGGGCCGTCCTTTTTACAGACCATCTCTTTTGTGAGGAACACCCAAAAAGCCCTTTCAAAAGGTAAATATGATATTGTACACAGCCTGGCCCGGGTTTTCCCTCAAGATGTGTACAGAATGAGTGACGGGATCTATCGCTATTGGCTCATGGTGAAAGAGCAGAATACGCTCAAGAGGCTAATGCATTTTTTCAGCCTTAGGCATTTGGCTATTCTTTGGATAGAAAAACAGATTTTTGCCGAGGGAAACTTTCGCAGAATTATCGCGAATTCGCAATTGTGCAAAGGCCATGCGATTCAGTACTATAATGTTGATCCATCACACATTACGGTGATCCGGAATGGCGTGGATTTCGATCGGTTTAATCCCCACGTTCGTTTCGCTCACCGAGAGAAGCTACGCAAGTTGTACAACATCGCTGAAAGAGATACAGTCATTCTTTTTGTGGCCATGAATTTTCGCAGAAAGGGCCTGGTTCCTCTCTTGAAAGCTCTGAGTTCCTTATCGAACACTGATAGGGTGAAACTTTTAGTTGTTGGAAAAGGTAAAAAAGGATATTTTAAGCGCCTTGCTTCAAAGATGGGCATTGGGGAAAAAGTTATCTTCGCGGGATCGGCGTCGAAAACAGAAGAATATTACGGGGCGGCAGATTTTTTTGTGCTGCCGACGTATTATGACCCATTTGCCAATGTCTGTCTCGAGGCGCTTGCCTGCGGTTTGCCTGTTATCACTACAAGAACAAATGGCGCGTCAGAGCTGATTGAACCCGGTAAAAACGGCTTTGTTGTTAATAAGCCGGATGACATTAAGGAACTTTCAGAGGCAATTATAAAACTCATGAACCCCAAACTTCGCAATAGCACGGCAGAAAACTCTTTCGAAAGTGTAAAAAACTTAACGATAGAAGATCACGCAAGAAAAGTCTGCCGGGTATATGAGGAGATCTTAAAGGAAAAACGTGCCAAGCAGGATTGAAATCACACCCGTAAACAACATCGTGGTCAACAAGGCGTATAAAGAGGTATTGATTCAAAACCGACTCGATACTTTCAAGTCCTTCATGCGCTATGCAAATGTAAAAATTGCCAAACAGGCTGTTAAAGAACGTAGTACGGCAAAGTTGCTTTTGGATGATGGTCGTAGTCCATCCATCTTTTTTCTTAAGCGGCATATTGCGCCTTCTATTAGGGAATATTTTAAGCTTCTTGCCAGATTTTCCCGGCCTAAATCCGCCCTCGATGAATGGCGGGCCATTCTCCGTTTCCATCAGGTAGGGCTCCCGACCATGGTCCCCGTGGCGGCAGGAGAAAAAAGAAACAGCCTGGGTATAGTCAAACAATCATTCCTTTTGACCAAGGAAATAAAGGATGCATACCGCCTTGACCATTATCTTGCTGAGTGGCTCAAACAAGCTCTGTCACAAGAACAGATTCATAGAAAAAGGCGTCTAATACAGGAACTGGCCCGGCTGACACGGAAAATGCATACCACGGGACTTAACCACAGGGACTATTATCTGTGCCACATATTCATTCGAACTACTCAAGAAAACAGGGACTTTGAACTTTTTATTATTGACTTGCATCGCGTTGACATTCGCAAGAAGGTAGGAAGACGCTGGCTAATCAAGGACCTGGCCGCGCTTAATTTTTCTTCTTTGGAACTCCCCATCCACGCCACGGACCGGATGCGTTTTTTTAAACTGTATCTTCAAAAAAAGCATTTAGACAAGCAAGACCGTCTTCTTCTTAGACAAGTTCTTAATAAAACCAAAAGAATAGCTTGCCATACAGAAAAAATGGTAACTGCTCAGGTTCACAGTTCCGGGGTTCACGGTTCAAGGTTAGAGAACGATGAGAATTGAACGTTTTGAAGATATTGAACCCTGAACCGTGAACCTTGAACCCAACAACCTGAGTAGTTACAAAAGATGTATAAAAAAGTTAGTCACACAGGCGAAAAAAGGACTTTCTAACAGTGATGATGCTGAACGCCAATAATATACACTGGGAAATCCCGGAAGCTCAGGATCACCTCTTCCGTAAACATAGTCTCGATAACCCTGAGTTTCTGATCCGAGAATGCCGGGTAATTAAAGAAGGTCACGAGAGAGGTGTATATTTTCATCAGGCCGGCGGATTTTATGTCAAGCGCATGCGTACCAGGAAGGCAAGAAAAGAATGGCGAAATTGGATAAAGCTATTTGAGAAAGGTCTCCCTACTATTACACCGATTGCCATAGGTGTTGCCAGGAATTGTGCCTACCTTGTCTCCGTGGCCCATGATGATTATGCCCCACTCAATACTATATTTGATACCCAGGGCTACAAAGAAAGGCTTCAAGTCCTTGAAGGGCTTGGTGAAGTAGTCCGTAATATGCACAAAGCCGGCTTTTATCATCGGGACCTTCACGGCGGGAATTTCATATTCCGCTCTGACGGGAGGGCCTTTGATTTAAAGATGGCCGATTTTCAAAGAGGATGCTTCAGGAAGATAACTTTCAGCCGAAGGCTAAGAGATTTGGCCGACCTGGCGCTGTCACATTTTTTTCATGTGGGAATTAAGGAACAATTGGCCTTTTTGACGGGATATTTAGGGAGTCGTCAGGAAGCGAAGACCTTTATCCGACAGAGGGGGAAACGGCTGGAACTCCTCATTCTCAAGCGTGCAAGTCTTGTGGCCGACCGCAAGGTGCGCAAATCACGCACGGTTAATAAATACTTTGACCGTCTTAATCTTCAAGGCGGTAGGTACCGAGGTGTTTATCTCAGAAAAAACCGAGATCTGATTCCTGAAGCCTTTCTGTCTTTGCCTTTGGATTTTATTTACAGAAAGGAAGTCGGGGTACTCAAGGACTCCCGGTCGGTGCGGGTGGTCAGGTATCAGGATGTTTGTGTTAAATATTATAAACGGCGCGAGCCCAAGGACTTGTTCAAGAGTTTGTTGGGATTGAGCAAGGGTAAAAAGAGTTTTCGCTGGGCCCTGGCTATGATATACCGCTTTATAGCAACCCCGGAGCCATTGTGCTACCTGGAGGGCCTGGGAGGTGATTCCTTTTACCTGAGTCGGTTTGTCGATGGTGCCCGCAATCTGGTGATTTATCTGCGGGAAGTACCAGAGGAAAAGCGGAAGGCGTGTCTACAATCTCTGGCCATCTTCCTGAACAGGATGTTCTACCGCGGAGTCTATCACATGGATCTCAAAGGGTCCAATATTCTGGTCAGAGACGATGGTTCGGAATTTGAGTTTTACCTGATTGACACCGACGAGATAGCCATTTTCTGGAAGGGTTCTCCCGCACTGCTGAAAAAGAGTCTCCTGAGAATCACTCGCACGCTTGTTCCTTATTTTGGCCTTCAGGAACTCGTCGGGTTTGTCAACGCTTGTTTGCCCGCCCCATCAGCTCGGCCTCTGCCACAGAGTCCGCAAGACCTGGTAGATCGGGCCTTCAAGATTCAGGCAAATGAACAAAATTATGATTGCACTCAAAGATGCTGATGAACTAAGTAACTGATGAGATAACTACAATGAGATTATTGCATAGAACAATAGGTTAAAACGGACGAGCATCTCCAAGATTCTAAACGCGTCTGAACCTTCATAGGTGCAAGACTTGAAGCAAATTTCAAACATATGGAAAGATCATTATGTCCCAAAGTTGTCCCCTTTGTGAAAATACTGTAAAAGAACTCTTTGTGCGGGCGTATGACCGATTGGTGCCCCGGGAAGAGGATTTCAACTATGTACGCTGCGCTTCCTGTTCCCTGGTTTATCTCGATCCTGTTCCGGTTGATATAGGGCGGTATTATCCAGAAGACTATAGCTGTCATGTCGCCTCGCCAAAAAAGAAACAATCACCAATCAACCGGCTTGCCATACGATATCATTTTTCAGTGAACAAACCTGAGGGAGATGCTCTCATACGCTTTATATTTTCGCAGCTTTCCCGTGTTGTTATGAAGAGAACACTCTCTCCATTTGGCAAAAATCGATTGCTCGATGTGGGCTGTGGGGGTGGAAAGTTTCTGTATAGACACCAACAATTGGGCTGGCATGTTAGAGGCATAGATTTCAGTCAAAAAGCCTGCGAGACGTGCCGGCAAGAAGGGCTAAAAGTCCATCATGGAGATGTTTTTTCTGCTGATTATGACAAAGCTTCTTTTGATGTTATAACTCTTCGCCAGGTTATCGAACATGTCCCTGACCCGGTTAGGATCTTAAGGAAAGCAGCCGAGTTCCTGGCGCCGGGCGGAAAGATTTTTCTCAGCACTCCCAATATAGAGAGCCTTGGTTTCTGGTTGTTTGGCAACTGTTGGTACCCCCTTGAGGCGCCTCGTCATTTGGTGTTGTTTTCCCCAAAAACTATAAGCCGGTTGGCTGATACGACAGGATTGAAAGTTAAGCAAATATTTATGCTGGTACAGCCGCGCTATTTTAACAAGAGTCTGCAATATCTGATGGGACAGGGACGAATTTTGCCGGAAGATTTCTTGGAGCGGAAAGAGGTTTTTGCAAGAGAAAAGCAGAAAAAAAGAAAGTGGCTACGCTATATTGCTTCCCCTTTAACGCGCATTGCTTGCTGGTTTGGCAGGGGGGAGGGCATGGAAGTGGAAATGGTGAAGAAGGGTTAGGGACGGTTTAAGAGGCGGAATACATTTGGGCGCAGATACTGTCATTAGATGCTAAAAGAGAAAATCATAATTTATGAACAAGAAAATTCTAAAAGATAGAAATAAGATAAAAATTTTTGTCGGTGGCGCGCCGCTGAATATGAATGACATGATTTGCGATGTTCTCAGGAATGAAGGATTTGACGCATGGGTGGAAGGTGGTAATAGGTCTTATTTGTCAGCGGATGTGATTTTTTTGCCGAGTGACGCGAATCAACTGTACATCGTCGATAATTATGTAAAAGAAAAAGGACAAAAACCTTTAACAATTCTCTGGCAAATCGACCCTCTTTTGCCCCCCGCAATGCCTAAGCAGGCTGAAGATATTGGTTTTTCAATTATCAATATGAATTGGCGCAAAATTCTTAAAGGCCGAACAGGACATTTTGCTCAGAAATATATGCCGTTGGGCAGAGAAAGTATGCGTTTGATACAATATTTTTTATCGAAACGTATAAATAAAATCTTGATCAATTCCGGCCTTGAAAAATACGGCATCTGCCCCAGCAAAGAGTGGCATCGCGTGATGCGCAGGTATATTTCTTTTTTACAATACAAAGATTTAATAGACTTCCTCTTTACAACTACTCTGGCTAAACAGAAATTTTTGTCCAATAAAGGGTTCAACGCGGAATTTATACCTTTTGCTTATCATCACTCTTTTGGCGAGGATATGAACTTGGATCGGGATATTGATGTGCTTTTTCTGGGAAGACTAAATAATACCCGCAGAAAAAAGATAATAAGGAATTTGTCGCAAAAATTACAAAAGGATAAAATCAGACTAACGGTAGTTGATAATAATTGTTACGGAAAACAGCGAACCGAGCTGTTGAGCAGGTCTAAAATTTCAATAGATTTGCCGAGAGTTCCATGGGATTTTGGTATAGAGCGCTTTATTATGTCTATGTCTTGCGGTTGTCTTGTTACATCAGAGATCAGTGAAGACACCTCACCATTCATAACGGGTACACATTTTGTTTCAACCGATGAAACTAATTTTGCACCGGTAATAAAACATTACTTGCAAAATAACGTAGAAAGAAATGCGATCACTCAAGCAGCGTCTCATTTTGTAAGAAAAGAATGTACCTTGCAAAAAAGCATATGTCACATTATCGAAAGAGTATTTTAGATGTGTGTTGTCACGGAGTGTTTATGGTAAGCCAGAATATGTCTCTATCAAGAGGGAGTATGAACTTTGAGAGTGGGTCAAAGCGTAGAGCGATGCTTTTCATGATTGCCGTGAGCCAGAATTAGTTTGAGGGATATTGGAAGTAGACTGAGGTCACATACTAATCGAATCTGAAATAGGTGATATCAATGGATTGTGAATTGTTGAATTTATCGAGTCATTCGGAAGGTTATTTTGAGAGCAACAGGGAGGCAATGTTGCGATACATTCCGGACGGAGTGCGCAAGACCTTGGAGTTCGGTTGTGGAACAGGTCTTTTCTCTGCTCTGCTCAAGGAAAAGCTCTCGACGGAGAGTTGGGGCGTTGAGATCGACCATGACGCGGCCCAAAAAGCGGCACAGAAACTGGACAAGGTGATTGAAGAAGATGCTATGACATCGCTGGCAAAAATCCCAGACCGCTACTTTGATTGTGCAATTTTTTTTGACGTGTTGGAACACTTGGTCGATCCCTACACGCTGCTTGTGTCCGTGAAGCAGAAACTGACCGATGATGCGGTCGTCATCGCTTCCATACCAAACATCAGGTACTATCGGACACTTTATGCTTTGGTGGTGCGTGGAGACTGGAAGTACCGAGACAGTGGAGTACTCGACAAGACACACCTCAGATTCTTCACCAAGAAGAGTATTGCCCGGACGTTCGATCAGCTTGGGTTCGATATAGTGACCCTTGAGGGTATGCACCCGACATCCAGCCGTACATTCCGCATATTGAATGTCCTTCTGCTGAATTGCCTGTCCGATGTCAGATATAAGCATTTTGCAGTGGTGGCCAGACCAAAATGAGATGCACCATATAACCCCAATACTTTTTGTGTTTGGTGTAGATATTAAATAATGCGAATTGCTTTTTTAATAAAAAAATTTGAGGCTCCCAGCAGCCGATACCGTGTCCTTCAATATATTCCTTATCTCCAAGAGATGGGACATGTTTGCACGGTTTTGAGGATTCCGCCAAGATTTCATACACGGTTTTTTGCCTTCCGGAAGATGTCCGGTTTTGACTTAGTGGTATTACAAAAAAAACTGCTTGGTCCACTTGAATTCCGGCTGCTCTGTTGCTACAGTAAGTCGCTCATATATGACTTTGACGACGCGGTAATGTACAGGGACTCGCGGCATGCAAATTCATATTCATGGCAGCGGCGGCGGCGCTTTATTCGCACGGTGAACAACGCCGATTGGGTAATAGCCGGTAACAGATACCTGCGGGAAGAGGTTCCTCACAGCAGGGTTACCATTATACCAACCCCGATTGATATGGAACGATATCGCGCCAAAGTTTATCGCGATGAAGAAAAGACAGTAACTCTGGGCTGGATTGGGAGCAGAAGCACATTGGCATATCTTGCCGACTTAAAAGGGGTATTGGAAAAGATTGGTCGGAGCTTTGATAATGTTCAACTTCAAATCGTATGTGATAATTTTTTTGATTGCCAACACTTAAAGGTAATCAAAAAACCTTGGAGATACGAGGAAGAGATCGAAGACCTCCATAGTTTTGATATAGGACTTATGCCGTTGTCAGATGACCCGTGGAGCCGCGGTAAATGTGCTTTTAAGCTTTTACAATGCATGGCTGTTGGAGTGCCGGTGGTGGCATCTCCGGTAGGGATGAATTGTGAGATTGTGCATCATCAAAAAAATGGTTTTTTGGCACATAATGAAGATGAATGGTTCAGATGCCTGACGCTCCTTATCCAACAAGCCGATCTGAGAAAACGTATAGGGGAGAATGGGCGGAACTTTGTAGAAAGAGAGTATTCTTTAAGCCGGCACAGCCAAAAAATGGGGGACCTGTTTTCTAATTATGGAAGATAACAGTTTACCTACACAAACCAAAAAGAAGAGTGGGAAGCTTTATTTTGATTTTTAGCCGGAAGTCCATATGAAATCCCCCCTTGCCCCCCTTTACTAAAGGGGGGATGATAGGGTTCTCCCCTTTCGTAAAGGGGAGCCAGAGGGGATTTGAAAAAAGAGGGTGCGTAATCGGATGTATCATGGAAATGTAAACTGTTTCATACTTTCATTGGTATATCCCCGGAGAGAATCCACATTATACGTACGTATGATTCGCCAGATCGGTTAAGACATGAAAATGATAAGCAATATTATATTTACTAAAAACCGTCCCTTACAGCTCGACGGTTACCTCGAAAGTTTGTACAGACATTTCCCGGCTGAATTGATACAGACTTACGTCCTTTATAAGGAGGAGCTGTTCTCAGAACAATACCAACAGCTTTTCAGCAAATACCCGGATTGCATAGTTGTTAAGGAAAACGATTTCCACAGCGACCTTTTAAAAATTATAAGTCAGGTTGATACAAAGTATATTTTATTTGGCATTGATGATGTGGTCTATTTTGACTCGGTTGATTTCAAAGTTATCGATGAAACATTCGACAAGTTCTCTAAGGATATTTTTGGCTTTTCACTCAGATTTAGCGAGGAAATCATAAAAAAAGGCACCGACCCCATCAGCGAAAGTACTGTTGCCGGCCAAACTGTTTACAGTATAAGCTGGACTCAAGGCCTAACGCCTAATACTCGATATCCTTTCGAACTTTGCGCTACAATTTACAGGTCCGAACTTGTAAAGAATATCATGAAAAGTAGTCGCAACAACAACTTCCTGGCTGAAAAGGTCTTTGCACCCAGCTCGCCAGTGGTCAATATTCTCGGCAAAGTTTTGAAAAAACATTCTATCTTGAAAAAGTTTGGTTATTTCTATAATCCCAATACACTTGAATCCTGGAATTGCCGCTGGTGCCGACGTAATAGCGTCCAGTTCCCTTCCCGTCTTTATTTCCAAAATATTTGTGCCAGTGCGATACAGGTAAATATGGTCAATACCTCTACTAATCAGGACACCGATGAGTACGATGGCCTGGAAATATATACTATCGAAACATTGAACGCGAAATATCAGGAGGGGTATAGAATTGATATTAAGGCGATTGAAAAAGACAAGCCGAAAGAGACGCATTGCGGCAGGGAATATTTTAGGCTGACAAAAAGATTTTAAATTGAGTAAGATAGTGAAGAGCTTATTTAATTGAGAGTGCCCAAGCAAGGTTGAGTCGAACCGAAACAGAAGTGAGTAAGGAGATATGAAAAGACTTTTAAAAAGATGGGTCAGACCACTCATAAGAACCAAGATTATTTCTGGCCTGTGGCGATACCAAAAATTCATTAAGGATTGGGGAAGTTACCGAAAAATGGACGGAGCCGAGGCGATTCGGTTGCGAGATACTTATCCATGCTTGTTTGATAATAAACCAAGTTTTAGGCCCAGTGGTCATTATTTCTATCAGGATATATGGGCTTTCACAAAAATCTATTTATCGAGGACCGATTTACATGTTGACGTTGGTTCAAACGTCAATCTTGTGGGGTTCCTCACCGCGATCACACAGGTAGAATTTGTAGATATTCGTCCCCTTGATGCTCCCTACCTTAAGAACTTCAAAAGCAATCCCGGCAGCATATTGCATATGCCCTATGAAAGTTGCTCGTTGAAATCTATTTCTTGTCTGAGCGTTGCAGAACACATTGGACTGGGACGGTATGGCGATCCTCTGGACCCCATGGGTACGCAGAAAGCTGCTGTAGAACTCTCCAGATGTCTGGCAAAGGGCGGCAATTTATACTTTTCGCTTCCTGTGGGCAAACCCAAAGTATGTTTTAACGCTCACAGAATTCATTCGCCTAAGCAAATTCTTGCTTATTTTTCCGACCTTAGACTCGTAGAGTTTAGCGTTTATGATGACAAAAAACGATTTATTGAAAAGGCAGATATCGCTTCAGCTGAGAACGCCAAGTTCGCATGTGGGATGTTCCATTTTACAAAACTGTAAGGTCGTTAAGATTGTCCGGTTCTTAAGGGAGGGACTGACGGCAGCGACTCTCTGATGGCCATTAAATGAGGAGTGCAAAAGTGTCAGTGTTGAAAAAATTGTTGATAAAAATCTCGGGGAATAAGTTTTCACAGAAACTGCTGCATAAAAGAATAAAATCATCTCAATTCCTTATGGGTATCGGATCAGGAAGTAATGTAAATTATAGCGGAGAAAAAGCCATATTTGATGTTCTCTCAAATAAATGTAAAACCCCATATTGTATTTTTGACGTAGGCGCTAATAAAGGACAATTTTTAGGGCTTATCTTAAGGAACCTTGCCGGCGACGATTTTGATGTTCACTGCTTTGAACCCAGTGCCACAGCTTTTCATTCCCTCAAAGAGAATTCACCGGAAGATGAACGAATTACCTTAAACAATATAGGCTTGGGTAAAGCAAAGAGTGAAATGCTGCTGCATTACGATAATCCTGGTTCTGGATTGGCATCTCTTACAAAACGAAAACTATATCACTATGATATTGATTTCAGTAAATCGGAGAAAGTTCTAATTGATACGGTTGATAACTATTGCCAAGAAAAAGGCGTTAAGAGGATTAACTTACTCAAAATTGATGTGGAAGGACACGAATTGGATGTTTTGGCAGGAGCATCGAATATGTTTAATAGTAAATTAGTTGATATTGTTACATTTGAATTTGGAGGATGTAATATTGATACCCGTTCATTTTTTCAAGACTTTTATTACTTTTTTCAAGACGTTGGCATGAAGATATCTCGGATTACACCTTCAGGATACCTTTATCCAATAGATTCTTATAAAGAAATATGTGAACAATTTAGAACCACAAATTTTCTTGCAACTATAGAATCATAACAGATACCTGGTAGTCATAAGAAAAACATATGAATAGGCCTACCACGTTTTATGGGCGAGGAGTTAAGATGTACGCGACATTGAAAAGTTTCCTGGAACGAACGACTTTTTTGGGACCTCTTGCAAGACGTAGAAGACGCAAGCGATTTGAGAAAAAGTATGCTGAGTGGGGGAAAAAGGGCTCCGTGCTGCCAATGCCGCACCTCGGGAAACAAAGGGTAATTGCAGAATATGCTGAAAAGTTCGCCCCGGCAATCCTTGTTGAAACCGGAACCTATAGAGGCGATATGGTTGATGCAATGCTTAATCAATTTGAAGAAATATTCTCAATTGAGTTGGGCGATACTCTATTCGAAAAGGCCAAGAAGAGATTCTCGAGATATAATCATGTTCACGTCATGCATGGCCAAAGCGGAGAAGTTTTGCCGGAAATACTAAAGGGTGTGACGCAACCCTGCCTGTTTTGGCTTGATGCTCATTGGTCAGCCGGGTCGACTGCAAAAGGTGAACTGGAGACACCCATACTACAGGAATTGCGATGTATATTAAATCACGCGAGCGCGGAGAATCACGTTATCCTTATTGATGACGCGCGGTGCTTTACGGGGGAAAACGATTACCCTACCTTGCATGTTTTGAAAGACTTTATACGAGAGATTCATTCCAGTTGGATTTTTGAAGTGAAAGACGACATTATCAGAATTCATTCCAACAAGTTGTCCTCGCAACTTTAACTTATGCAAAAACCGAAAAAAATATTTGTAATATCTGACTTTAA
Source organism: Pseudomonadota bacterium (assembly GCA_043818915.1). Taxonomy (GTDB): domain Bacteria; phylum Desulfobacterota; class Desulfobacteria; order Desulfobacterales. Next base: position 31,723 of record JBDRFJ010000007.1, read on the forward strand.
GGATGAGTCGCCTTCATCCATTCGGATAGCGCCGCGCATGTGGATCAAGGGGCTGATCAGACGTGGGCACGATGTGCAGAGGTTTAGTTACAGAAATGTAATGATGCAGTGCAGTCCGCTACCGGGCAAGAGGATTGCTCGGCATTTTGCCAAGAAAAAAACCGACCTGCTTTTGGTCGAACAGATCAAACGTTATCACCCCGACATTATATTCATACTAAGCATGAAATATCTCGACGCCGACAGCGTCGTGAAAATGCGTAATGCGGCCGGCAATGCTGTTTTTATAAGCAGAGACGACGACCCATTTCCTGACAAGAACCCAAGCCGTATAGCAACAGCTAAGCAGACAGATATCGTAATCACCACAAGTTGCGGCAGGTTTCTAAGAACCTATAAAGACCATGGTGTGCCTTGCTGCGCGTTTTTGCCGAATATATGCGATCCTGATATACAATACCGGTACAAAGTCGAAGAAAAATGGAAAGCGGATATAATATTTACCGGCAAATCTGAACATACCAGGCTTGACCGTTATAACGAGCGATACCATATTGTTCAAAGGCTTAGTCAAATGCCCGGCGCAAGAATTTGCGGAGCTTTTGGCAACGAAAGAGTTGATGGCATAGATTACTTTTATGCTATTAGCGGCGCGAAAATCGGCTTGAGCATAAATATCGCAAATGACGTAAGACTGTACCATTCTGACAGGTTTATTAATTATATTTCTTGCGGCACATTTACGCTTGCCAAAAGAGTCCCCGATACGGACCTGCTCTTTCAAGACGGCGAGCATGTAAAATACTTTGATACTGCTGATGAATTTTTTGAATTGGCTGATTGGTATCTCAAACATGAACAGGAACGGGAAAAAATTGCTGAAGCGGGCATGAAAAGAGCTCGCAGTGAATTTAATGCCGAAAGGATGGCCAAGCATATGCTTGACTTGATTGAAACCGGCAGCTATGACGCTCCGTGGGCAGAAATTTTATAGCCGCCTTTCGTGACCGGGTATCAAACTCAGCTTTTCAACGGCTTTGCTTCGTCAATAAGCATTATCGGAATATCATCTTTGATTTCATAAAGGAGTTTGCATTTATCACAGATAAGCCCATCTTTTGTCTCATTCAGATATATATCTCCCTTACATTTTGGACAGGCCAAAATATCTAATAAGTCCTGACTTATTGCCATCGTATTACCCCCATTCAACGTCAACTACTCGACCAAACTCTTAATCCATTCATACTCCGTCTCAAGCCCTTCACGGATCGACACCTTCGGATTGTACTCTAATTCCTTACGCGCTTTGGCCATATCGGCAGACGTATGACGCACGTCACCCTTTTGTACCTGCTGATAATCCACGGTGGCAGTACGACCTGTAATTTCTTCCATTATACTGATTACCTGATTCATGGTGACTCTTGAGCCTCCGCCTATGTTGAATACTTCGCCAGGGGCTCCTTTTTGACATGCCAGCCAGTTGGCCTCTATGATATCGCTGATGTGAGTAAAATCCCTGCTTTGCTCTCCGTCTCCGTACATCTGAAGGGGTTCGCCTTCTAACATCCACTTCAGGAAGCGATGAAACGCCATGTCCGGGCGCTGACGGGGCCCGTATACCGTAAAATATCTAAGTGAGACCGTGGGGACGCCAAAGTTTTTATAGTAAAGGTAACAAAGGTGTTCAGCCGCCATCTTGGAGACGCCATAAGGAGATACAGGCCTGGTGATAGAGGTCTCCCGCATGGGCAGATCAGTTGTATCTCCGTAAACTGAAGAAGAAGAGGCATAGACAAACTTTTTTACCGGGCTTTTTTTTGCCGCCTCAAGAAGCATTTGTGTAGCAAGGATGTTATTGTCCGAATATATCCTGAAATTGGTTCCCCAGCTGGCGCGAACTCCCGCCTGCGCAGATTGGTGAAATACCGCACCCACATCTTCCAAAAGTTTGATGAGGTCACACTCAAGAATGCTCTTTTCGACAAACTCGAAGTTGGAGGCTGATCTCAGCCCGGAGATATTTGACTCTTTGAACGAGCGGGGGTAGTAATCCATAAAATTGTCGATACCTACCACGTTGCATCCTTCTTTGATTAGATGCTCACAGAGGTGCGAACCAATAAAACCGGCAGCGCCGGTGACCAAACATTTCATATTGCTATCCTCAGATATTGCTGGCAGTCATCATTTTCAAAAAGATTTTCTTGACAAAATCATATGAGAAAAGTAGCAAGATTGCAAATA
>JBDRFJ010000008.1:0-2494 GCA_043818915.1 Pseudomonadota bacterium
GGAGTTATCCACATCCGCGTCTGGCAGCCCTTTAATAGCAAGGCCGGACGCGGTTGTGGGTAACTCCACTCAAAGCATCTATCGGCCATTCCAAAAAACACCTATTGAAAAAGTTTGCCCCACCTTTTGAACGTTACCAATGGGTTTGGTGTCCTTCCTCAAAGAGCAGAAAAGATGCAAAATCGTTCTGATACTTAACGATCAATCGCTGGAAGACCATGCGCTGATTGACTATAAGAAATATCGCGAGAAGGTGATCGACATAGAGCTGCTGTTCAACCCAAGTGCATCCGAGTGCGTGTCCATTGCTCTCTCGACGGACGATGTCTCAACTAAGTTGAAGGGTTTTATCGAAAGTCTTGGAATTAACAACATACGAATAATCAAAAAGATTGAGGTACTGTCGGGAGTCATCATTCCCCTTTTATCCGGATTTGAAAAGGAGATTGTCCACCAGGCGCTCCAATCTCTCACTCTGTTCGCCTGGTGTTTCTACAGCAGAACAGGATCTGTTCCAGATTACGAGTTTGTGAAAAACTTCGAATACGGGTTACTGGGGCTCGGAGACGAGAAGAAAGATGAGACAGAGGAGGAGAAGGGCTGGAAAGCCCTACTACGCCGATATGGTTACCAAAACACGGATGAATTTGATTTGCAGGTAGCAAGTGTGGTCGAGCAAGGCTACGTCAATGAAGACCAATTTGTTGCGGAGGCAAGAAAGCTTAACGACCAAAGAGTTGCTTCCAAGTCACAAGACTCTTTCACTGAGGCATGGCAAGCTTATCATGATACTTTTGCCAATAACGAAGAGAAATTGGTGAGCGCGATATTTGATAGCTTTAAGAGAAATGTGAAATACATAAGTCCAATGAATCTGGACGGTACTGTTACATTGTTCAGAGAGCTAGGGAAAGATGCCCTAGCCGATCAAGTGATTGAAATATTCATGAGCGAAAGGCAAAGTGAAACCAGCACATTTTCATTAAGCGAGTACCCTTTCAGGGGTAACATTAGGGATAAAAATCTCCTTCAAAAGTTCGATCTCATAGATCAGTCTCGAAAAGAGACGAGAACATTGCGCGATGTTCTTGCAAAAATAGCCGGCAAAGATGGGTGGAGCAGAGATGATGAAGAGATTCTATCGACTGCAAGTATCAAAGATTATTACACTGTTTTCAAAACCGAGCAGGGGCCGCACCTGTCCAGCTGGGTTGACACTTGCCTACAATTTGGGCGTTTTTCTAACCCCTCAGAGAAATTGCTGAAGATAGCCGAAAACGCCACTTCAGCACTAAGAATGATTGGCAACGAGAGCGTTCTTAACTCATTGAGAGTCAGAAAATATGGCGTCCAGCTTAAGCCCGAAGAATCGGAGAAGAAGGCATAACGAGGCGGTGCAGCCAATCGGCCAAAAGCGGCCTCTGGCTGACCTCGTTGTTAAACCGAAAGGAAAAATAAAATGAATTGGTGGCAAACTTTAATAGTGGCTCTCTCAACATTAGTAGTGACTAAAGGTATTGATTTATTTGTATCTTGGTTTAATGAAAAAAGAGAATTTAATAAGTATAGGAGAGAGAAAATAACTGATGAGATTGAAGCTCTAAAAAATGAAATAGGGAAATTATTCGAATTGGCTGCAAATTGGAAATCATTTGAGGAAAAACAAAGATCTTACCTAACAAATTTTGAAAATGACCATGAATTAGTTGGAAAATTTAATAAATACCCTTCGATAGCGCAAGCTGCAAGAGATACGGTGCATTGGTGCAAAATAGTCGCCTCATGTGAAATGAAGTCTACTAATGACTTGATTGAAAATAAAAAAGAATTAGGAGAAAAGTTTAGGGAATTTTTAACTACTTGTGATGATTACATGAACAGCATGGTTTAACCAGTCAGTTCACCTGACCGGTGTTTCGCTACGCTCTACACCGGCCGGTGAACTTCGTGTTAGATCAATCATTGCAAATGCAAATCCTCAAAATATTTCATCCACCATAGGTGCTGATTTGTGAACGAGAGAGAAGTACGCATCAACCGGATGAATCAGTTTTCCTTGCTCTTCTCTTGTCTTCCGTTAGAAAAAGCGCCTGATAAGAAAGCTTCCGCCGGACAGATCAATCTGTCCCGATCTTGCCGAAACGGCCTTATTAAAGGAGAAACCATGAAAGATGACACACGCCTTCCCCTCGCGGAAGCGGTCAGAACAGCCTACCGGCAGGGCGAGGAGGACGAAACGCTTTCCCCTTTGGTCCTGACCGACGCCCGGGATCGGCCGGTCGGAAGGATCGCCAGAGGGGATGCCGTCATCTTCTACAACATCCGCGGAGAGAGGGAAATCGAACTCACCCGGAGCCTGACGGAAAGGGATTTCAAGGAATTCCCGGTTGAGGAGGATCTGAAACTCCAGTTCGCCACGATGATCGAATACCGCAAAGGACTCCCCGTCCGGGTGGCCTTCCCCTCCGACGGGACTCTTGAGGATACGCTGAGC
>JBDRFJ010000009.1:0-2256 GCA_043818915.1 Pseudomonadota bacterium
GTCGGCTATGACATCGGCGAATACTTCGCGGGGATGGATCTGGCTGCTGTTCACCAGGCCGATGGTTACGATTCTTTTTTCAATAACCTCGTTGGCTCCGTTTAAGGATATGCACACAAAATATTCCTGCTGTTTATTGACGATATCCGCAACCAATGGCAGGATATCCTTGGCGCTTGTGATCTTTACTGTCTCTTTGAGCAGGTATCGCCTTGCTAATTCAAAGGCCGAAAGGATTTGAGCGGCCTTGGCAAGACCCATCCCCGGCACGGACGTGAGGTGTTCAACAGAAAGGTTTTCTTTATGTTCGCGTATGAGTTTTGCCACGCTCTTTGACATGGCAACCACATCCAGTCCTTTGACTCCACGGCCGAGAATGGCGGCTACCAGTTCTTCATCGGTCAGAGCGGAAGCACCTCTTTCCCGCAATTTCTCGCGGGGCCGGCTATGCTCAGGCATGTCTTTAATGGTTTTCATAGTTCTTCTTTTAGACAGGATTAACAGGATTTACTGGATTTCTTTTTATTTTGTGTCTTTTGCGCTTGCCCGCCGTCTTTCTGGCGGGCTTTTTTGCGGCTATCATTCCCCCCAAACTTCACCGATTTTGTCATTTATCTTTTTCTCAAAAATTTCGATCAGCTTCTTGTTCGCATCCACAAGCTCACGTTCGGATTCGATTTCAGCGACGATTTTCTCCTGTGTTTTTAGGGGTGGGAGGGGAAATTTCAGGTGGAAAACATCCTTTTGATTAATACTTGGATAGGCTCCCTTTCCCAAGGGTCTTTCAAAGAATCTCCTTTCATAATAAATGTACATGCGCCCTTCCCACCCAGAAAATGTCAATATTTCGCATTCATTCCCTATATCTTATTCACTCTGGGGGTCCTTTCAAATATCCCAAAAAATGAAAAAGCGATCAAGATGATAATCTCAATCGCCTTCTGTTTTGTCAAGGTTGTAGCACTGGCCCCGATATTTCAAAACATAACCCAGGATGTAATACCCATTCGGTCGTGGCATTTCCAACTGTTTTCCCAGTCACGTGATTTCAAATCAAAATTCCCGCTTTAAGCCAAAAAAGATTCATTATTTGCAACTTTTGGGTGTAATACCGAACCATTACCATGGTTCGACCTCAGACAACAACAAGGGGCAATACCCATTTACGGGTTAGAGACTTTCGGTTACAGGCTCGGGGTTCATCGTTTAGGCCGAACGCCTGTTTTCAAGGGCATGGGTGGGTTGTCGGTAAAAATTGGTACGCGAGGATACACAGGTTAAAGATAAGGTTGTTCGTGTTAATGCCCTAATCAAGATGTGACACCGGCTTGACACAAATTTAGGGTTAAATTAGATAAAAATCTTATATCGATATGACGGTTAAAGTTCTGCGAAAATCGGTGTTCAATGGCTATCCCAGTGGGTTCCCCCTATAGTCAAGTGAGAGTGAGTAGCCGTGACACATTTACCACTACTTGACAGATGAAGAAGCAGTCATAGGATAGGGTCTATTTTCAGTCTCTTGCTTATCAATCTGTTGTTGCTGAGTGGTAAAAGTCGTGTGAGTGTAGTTTGCATCAATGACTTTTGTATGTGCGAGAGGACGACGCACTGACTCCGGCGCTACTCCGGCCTTGAGAGCGTTCATCACACCAACCGCTTCCCAGTAATTTTCCACCACAAAAAATTTGCCGGACGCGAATGGCAATTCTTCCAGATTATTCTTCATTCGATTTTTGTTTTCTTTTACAGCTATAACAGTGATGTCCTGTTCAAGCGCTGCCAGAGTCGGCAGACCTACGCATCCATCCGGGATGACGAGGCAGGAAATATCTGTGGCAGTCAGAATACCAGAGTTACCATGTGTCGCGGGATTGTTAATAATCCTCGGGCTCTTGTGGAGTCCCTTTAAAATACAATGAAGATAAGTTGTGGATATAGCTTCTGCAGATTTGCGGGGGTCGACAACGCCTACATCTAAGTTGAGGATTTCACGCGAACCTGCCATTGGAGAATGGGCTGAAGGGACATCGAACATTAGCGATATTGCATGAGTGAGCATGGCTTCAACACCACCCCATGGATTTACCATATCACCATTTTCATCACGAAAATAATCTGAATGAAAGTTTTCAGGAACTTTGATATTCGAAGATAATGCAACAGCGTCATATTGTGAACTATGCTCTTTTAAGATTTCATATAAATATTCAAGATATTCTATCCGCCCGACCGCTCTACCAGAACTAGAATAAA
>JBDRFJ010000010.1:0-12485 GCA_043818915.1 Pseudomonadota bacterium
TGGGACTGGAAGATATCCGACCAGAACTGTTGACTTAGATAATCAGCACGCACTTTATATTCTTGATCCGGCAGGTTAAAGACCACCTGGCCGTTTGCATCTGTTACTTGATACTGGCTTAAATAGGAGCCTGATGCTGTAAACAGATATACATTTAATCCTTCAAACGGATCATAGGCGCCTTGGTAGAGGTCGCTCACCGTAATGGCAATATCTTGATGAGCAACGGTTAGGTCGATATTTGTCGCATCAATAATAGCAGTATCAGTGGTCCAGAACTGGTATCCAAGATAGTCGGCCCGGACTCTATATGTTCCCTCCGGCACATCAAAGCCGACTTGCCCGGAAGCATCTGTTGTTTGATATTGGCTTAAATAACTCCCACTTTCATTAAATAAGTAGACATGGATTCCTTCCATAGGAGTCAGTGGGTCTTTTTGAACTGTTATTTCAAAAAGGCCTCCTCCTGCTTCAACAGGAATGGTATTCACGCCACCGCCACTTATCTGGGTCACATCACTCCAATATTGACTGCTCATGATATCAGCGCGAAATTTGAAGCTAAAACCCACAGGGAGATCAAAGAATACCTCACCATTTGTATCCGTGGTTTCATATATACCAAGATAGGAGCCGTTTTCATTAAACAGATAGACTATGGTCCCTTGTGATGGGCCGGCAGCGGTAGTGACTGTGATGGCTGTGGTCTCTTCCGCGATTATTACTTCTGTGGAATAGGTATCCGGGATATCAATAAGTTCTGACCAGAATTGGTAACTTAAATAGTCCACACGGAATTTATATGACCCGGCTTCAAAAGCATCTAAGTTAAATTGCGCATCCCCATTTTCATCTGTTGTTGAATAAAGGCCTGTATATGTATTGGAATCCGTAAAAGCATATATGTGAACACCGGCAATGACCCCTCCTTTGCTCGATTCAACATGAACAGCAACAGTATCAGGCTGTTGAATAGTATAGATTTCTGTATGTGTAGCACTTTGATTCCCGACCAAATCGATCGCCATTGATTTCAGTGTTGCTGTTTCGGAAATAATAATCGGTTCTGTGTATGGGTCTGAATTAAAAGTGGGTTCTGTGTCATCTACTGTATAATAGATATCAGCAGGTTCGTCTGTGGTTATGGTTATGGTTTGCGGGGTATCGTATGTACCGCCGGCAGGTGACAATGAAACTACCGGAGGTGTCCGATCAATCGTTATTGTATAGGGGCAATAGACGGTTTCTTCGGAAACGCCGTCTGTGATGTTTGCGTAAACATAAAAATCTCCTTCCAGGCCGGTTATATCCCATGTATAATAGTCTTGGGTCCCATCCGGGTCTTCTTCAAGACCATCTATAATCAAAACGCCATCTTCTCCTGTATCATCCGTATCATAGTAGAAAGAAATCTGCGCATTACTATCCGGATCATGATCCTCCCAATGAATCTGAATGCCTTGCGCATTGGTTAGAACATCTTGTGATGGATCAATAATTGTTATTTGTGGCGGTTCATTGATACCCCCGGTCTTTATAAAGAAAGAAGCCGTGTCCATCCACTCACCGGGTATGCCGTGTTCGTCAATGGCTTGAACCCGCCAAAAATACCAATGGCTCGTCATTAATTCTTGGGAGATCATCCATTCTGAAGTATCCGATTCTATGTTATCCACAAGATGGGTCAGTGAAGCATCTGAATATAATTCAAAGCGATAAGAAGTGTTATCATGATCCATATCTTTGGCTGGATTCACAATGAGTGTGGGCGTTAAGGCGCCTATCCATGCGCCATTGCCTGGATTTCTTAATGTAGGCTGGAAGGGATCGTCATTTACGGTATTGACAAAGAAGTGGCCGTAAGCCCGCTTGCTTTCCGATATCCCGTCACTCGCTTTTACACGCCAATAATAATGGGTGTTATCTTCAAGGTTTGATATGAACCAGTTTGTTGTATCTATGCCTTCAGAAACAGGCCCAGATGTTTGCTTGTTGATACTGTCAAATGACGAAGCCGTATCTATTTCAAAGAAATAGGTCAGTGGATCGCCATCTGCATCTGTTGCGTTTTCAACTTTTAAACTGCATGCAAGAGCATTGACCTCACTATCTGCTGCCGGCGATGTAATGAATGGAAGAGTCGGCGCATGATTGGTTGTGTTTACAAAAAATGACATTAATTGGGTTTCGGTTTGCGCACTGTTACTATCGGTTGCAATCACACGCCAATAGTACCACGTATCGTCATTTAGTGTTGCGTCAACCGTCCATTGGGTTATATTGTTTGCCCCTTGAGAAATATTTGAAGCAGATGTGACTATTGTATTCATCAGGTCGTCTGCGTAGAGTTCAAAGGTATAGGTCACATCGTCTTGATCAGGATCGATACTATTTAAAACAGAGAGTGTGGGAGATAGCGTATCTACCTGGGTATTATCATGGGGCCAGTTGACGCTGAATAATCCCGGGGGATCATTTTGTGTATTTACAAAAAATCTGCCATAGGTCCAAATGCTGGTACCGATCCCATCGGTTGCGCGCACTCGCCAAAAATAGATGGTATTGTCATTAAGTTCAGATGATATGGTCCAGCTTGTTGTATCAATACCTCCTGTCACATTCGATTGCGCGTCAATTAAAGATAAGAGCTCCTGATCTTCATACACTTCAAATTCATATGTGATGGGATCCCCTTCTTGGTCAAAACTGTTTAATATGATGAGACCGGGCGTAAGGCTATTGACCTGTGCGCCATCTGTTGGTGATTCAATGGCCGGAGGAGTGGGTGCATTATCTCTTTGTGTTGGATCAAGATTATTTAGATATTCATCCAGATCGGATATACCATCATTATCAAAATCACCGGTTCCATCTCTATCTAAGTTGCCAAAATGTTGAATCTCCCAATCATCTTTCATGCCGTCACCATCAGCATCGTCGATTGCACTGATAAATAACATGGCGCGTCGCGTGGCTTCCAACACCCCATCAGACGCCGTAAACCTAACGCTATAGCTTCCTGCTTGTCCGACATCCGGCGTCCAGTCAAAAATACCCGTTCCGTTTCCTTCATCAATAAAGGTCGCACCAACTGGTAGAGGAGAGGCTGAAAGCGAAGGTATGGTTCCATTTGGATCACTGGCTTCAACAATAAATGAAAGTTGTTGCCCTTCAGCTCCTGTACGGTCAGGGATATACTGAAGTACCGGAGGCTGAGGAATGTCAGCCGCTGATATGAATGCCAGTCTGTATTCAGATGTCGTATTTACATCAAATAAGTTGACAAAATATTGCCATGGACCGGCACTCCCTGCCCGAGTTTTTGATTGCCAAGCATTATCTAATCTGATCTGTTTGCCATCTGAACGGACAACAGAAGTAAGTATTTGCTGGCCATTTGTCGGATCAGACAGCTGTACATACATGAAGCCTGCTGTTAATGGCGCAGTTAAGATATAATGACTTTCTGAGCCATACTGACCATCATATTGGAGGGTTGAATCGGCGGATTGGTCCAAAACCTCGGTTTCAATATTATCAGACTCGTATAACCAATAAACATCGCCATCTTTAGCTAAAAAGTCATTAATTGCATCGCGTCCCGGAAGATCAATCAAAACATCACGAACTAAGAAATGAGCGTTCACCTCATTAAGAAGAGAGGTCAGCTCACCTCCGAGTTCATCTGAATGGGAATAATCCGCTTCAAATTCCACGAACTGCCCTGATAATGAACACGTCATGATCCATCTTGCGGTACCGGATGTATTGGGAGCGATATCTCCAAAATTTACAAGAAGACTGTCGGTCGCAGGCTCTCCATTGACTTCACTTCCATCAATTTGAAATCCAATAAGGAGGCCCAGCTCATTTTCAACGATTTTGGGTTGGGCAGAATCTATTTTCAAATCTCTTGCAACGCCCGCACCTGTGTTTTTTACTCTCACACCAAGAGAAAATGGTATTGTAGGTTCAATCTCCGGCGTATGTGCGTCATCCCCGTAAACATCAGTTGGAAGAAAATAATCCAAAATAAGTTCGGGCAGTGGCTTAACAAAGATATAATCCGGTGTTACAACCGTTTCCTGTTCTTCACCACCCATGGTATATGTCAATTTAGCGCCAACATAATAGATGGTACCACTCTCTAACCCATTGGATGCCCCTGGCGCCGGGATAATCAACCAATGAATATCTGCTGAAGTGTCTGGGGCAACACTCCCTGATCCATTAATATTATCAATATTGTCCATCGAATCTTCACGTATAAAGAAAAGAGCGTCAATATCATCCGGATCAGATGACGCAAGAACAGGATTCCCTTCTTCATCAGCAAAGGTGACTTCAACTAAGACATTTTCAAGTGAAATATTGGTAAGACCATTATTAATGCGCATATGTGCATCAAATGCCTGTCTTTCTAATGTCATCTCTTGTCGAATCTCAATTTTTACACGTGCGCATAATGCATGAGCACTCACCGGCAATAAAAGCCAACTAAATGCAAAAATTGATAAAAAAGGATAGAATGATTTTTTAGAAATGCTAAATTTTCCCATTTTATTCCTCCGGGATGAAAAAATTGTATTTATTCAGGAGGTGGAGCTTTTCTTTATTAGTTATGAATCCATTGTTACTTTTAAACCTTTTCCTCTAAAATAAAATTTATTAAATTGCGGATGATTTTTTTGGGGTGCATCATGAATAATTCGCATTGCAATATAATTAGCAGAATTTTTCATCAACGTGTCATTTTGTGGATCAGCAATCCCCCAAGTATCGTTATGATAAAATTCTGACCAATTATGAAAATCTCTTGGTTTTAATTTTGTACTTTCTTTGCAAATATAGCCTCCGATACCTCGTGCTGGAATTTTATTTGCGCGGCACATTGCGGTAAAGAGGTACATATATTCAGTACAATCCCCCTTTTTATGTTTTAAAGCATAAAGAGCCCCACGATCATTTTTTAAATAACCAGTATAAGTTATATGGTGAGTAACCCATTTGAAAATTCTATTTACTGTTTCGACAACATTGGAAGCTTTAAAAGATTCAGCTTTTTTTTGGATTTCAAGATGGTCAGATTCAATATAGGGTGATGATTGCAAAAAGGACTCTATCTGATTGGCTTGTATATCATTTGGTCTGTCAGAAAGTTTAAGACTTGCTTTTATTTGAATTAATTTGGTGGCATAAGGGGGAAGGTTTTTAAATTTAAAATAGAGGATCTGGTTTCCCCATTCATCTTCAGTAAGTTGATATGGATAAGAAGTTTCTATATCTTTACAAAGTTGCGTTGCAGTCTGTTTTACGGGTGCGTAGGTCCACAACTCTGCGTTTGCAAGGCTTTTATTGGTTGTGTTTTGGACAGTGAAACTATATTGAACTTGCTTTGTAATGGGATAGGCAGGTCTCTTTTTTTTATGCAAATGTAAGAATGCGAGAAAAATGAATGCAATTAACAAAAACACAAAAAAACTATATGCAAAGATTTTTTTCATATTGAAAACAATTTGTAATTGAATTAAGAACTTGGGACTTATTATGGTCACATCTTAAATATTAAATATAGAAAATGAATACTTAATATTTAAGATGACCCTGTTGTATTTCCATCTTTCTTCCTTTATTAATTCCATCCATGAGCCCGTATAGCGATGCCTCCCGAAAATCATCTTTTTTGCCCCGTCTTTTTTACGGCAACGGCGATATCGTGTATTTTTTATCAAAGCAGATGGCCATGCCCTTTTCGTCCGACCGAATAACCGACCCCAATACTCTTATGGACGTCTTTACCCCTTGTGTCTGTCTTGTCTTGTCCAGCGGCAACATCACTTCCATGTCGACTTCGGCGCCGGCCGGCAATGCGTGCGGGGTCTCGAAGAACGCGCCTCCACCACAGATATTGGTAGTGAAAAGGTCCATCGCTTCTTGGCCTTCATCGCGCACAGAGATATGGGATGGGAGCTGGAGACAGAATCTTTCCATCTTTCTCTTTTCTATCACAGTCGTCATCCATGCCTGCTTGTCATAAAGGTAACACTATTCCCAGTATGGCCTGACATCCTACCCAAGGGAAAGGGGAAGCGCAATCGCCCTGGGGTCGTATTTTTCTCCTATTTTTGCTGAGGGATTTTCTAGGGAAATAGTACTAGAAGACGTCGGGGGGTTAGTGTTGTTCTGGTACTTTAGTATTAGCCACTAAAGGTTTTTAGCAGCCCAAAGCGCCGCTTGCATGCGGTTGGGAGACTTGGTCTTTCTGTAGATGTTGTAAACGTGGGTCTTTACTGTGTTGGGACTGATACAAAGCTTGTCCGCGACCTCACTGTTGGTGGCCCCGGACGCGATCATGAGAAGTATCTCTTTTTCCCTGGGGGTGAGCAGGGTCTGCGCCTCCTGTTTGGGCCGCGCTAAGTCTCTTTGGTCCGAAAGGCATTCCGTCAGAGTCTTCCTGGAAAACCAGATCTCTCCGTTGAAAATCGCCTGAATCCCTTTTACGAGCGTATCCAGAGGATCATGTTCGAAAAAAATGCCGCGCAGACCCTGTTTCATTGCCTGATTTTCAATTCCAGGGCAGCGGTTGACATTAAATAAGGCAATGAAGCAATGATTTGGATCTAATAAGGAACCCGTGCAGATTTCTGTCCACAGTTGCTCAGGTTCCATGTTCAAAGCATCATACAGGGCCAGAGTTTTTTGCTCTGTTGTTGGGTTGTAGTTTGAATGTGCATTGTCACAGTAAACGCACGTCATTCCTGCTTCGCTTTCGAGGAATCTTGCCATCAGTTCGTTCTGCAGTCTCAATGAGCCGACGATCTGAACGTGTCCATTCATCTTCTGATAATGTCCTGTGTGTTGTTCCGGACCATATGCACTACGAAGGTACTCTCAAGTACCGTATCAAATAGTCTAATTTGCTGTAGGGTATTAATTCTATAGCAATTATTGTGCCAACAAACTATTTCCTCCAGCCTATGGCGTAACTGGTTGTAATATCTTTTTAATATAAGAGGGGCACAAATAAGCTCCGGATTTGACTGTAACAAAACGTTACAATATCGCGAAAACCTGGAGTGAGTAAGTGTTACGTTTCTACACAGTAACTGGTAGCTGCCACGACATCGTGAACAAAAAGGGATGTCACGGTAGCGTTGAGAAAAATTCCTTGCCGTGCAAAAAAGAGGAGTGATCGGCCTGTTTTCCAAAGCCAAAGATTAGAAAAGATTAGAATTGATGTTACGGACAATGTCCGGCGAGGCACTGTACAATGGCTGAGCCTGCCTAAGGACTGATCTTATCGTAAAAACTTTCTACAGATTCCTCCATGTCGCTCTCTATCTGATCCTGAGCCTTAACCTCAATATCGCCATACCATTCAGACAGGTCTATCCTTGCAAAGTCAAGCATCTGAAATTCTTCGGGAGTGAACCCTCGGCAATTGGGGCTTTCTGCCCCTCCCCAGCTGCTGATGTCTCCCTGCAACTGCGGCCTTCCCTGTTCATGAACGATCCTTGCCAGCTTGGAGTTGAAACAGCAATAGAGGAACAACCGGGACATTCGCCCAGAGCGTGCTTGACAAGCAATCTCACGTATGAGAGGCATAAATAATGCCGAGATTAGCACGCCTTGATGCGCCCGGGATTATGCACCATGTGATCGGCCGGGGGATAGAAAGGAAGTGTCTAAGCGGTTTCCCTCCCCTTCTTTCTTCGGGAAAGAATCTCATGATATAGTTCGTCAACAGTTGTATCTTTGAAATATTGAGATCTTTCTTTAGCATAGTCACCACTTCCGCGTTCGTAACTCATATTGAACCTGAGAGTTTCGGCCAGTCCCATCTCCTTCAACAAAATTCTAAATGCCCTTTTTTGAATCTCCATATCCGTGTGATATTGTGTTACGCTTTTCATAAACCCTCCGCAAGAACATATTCTATTGGATTCATAATCTTTATGCTTTGGCCTGTTGTTATCTTCTTGGCCTTCTTCAGGAAAGAATCGTCGCAGGTTACAAAAAAATCTACTTTTCCCTGAACGGCAGCAGCGAGATGGAGCGCGTCCATACCATTCAAGCCGGTATTCTCGAATATCTTTGCCTGTCTTTTTGTCGCAGCATTGACTTTGATTTTTCTGTCTGCCTTTGATATCAACTCGTCAATCCTTATCTTGATCGAATAGTACGGATTCTTGCTGTTTTCCAACTCAGTAACTTCAGATAGAATGAGCTTGGAATTTCTCGAATCAATATCTGACAGAATCTGAAACAGAGCCTCCGTTTCCAGTTTGATCCTTGCTTGAATCTGATCATCGAATGGCCTGTTTAGCGTGCTATTATTAAGATAAATTCGTTTCACTACCCGCTTACCTGCCTTCGGCTCTAACTGCTTTTTTGTGCAAGAGGTCTTCCCTAAAGGCCTCTGACCTTATATTTTTTTATAACATGAAAGTGGGCTAAAAGTCTAATACTTTGAGTAAGGAACTTGAACAATAATTTCCTCGACAACGGTCATGACTTACAGGCCAATTATTTAGAAGATAATTATTTTACAGTGAAAGATGACGAAGCAGCGGTACTATGCAAAGCAACAATTGAAAACGACAAGGTACTAATTTCTCTGGTAAAAACCCTACTATGCACTAAAAAATTAGCGGCCCGACGCCCGGGAGTGACAGGGCTGCCGCCATTTCTGGGATAGAAACGCTCACAAGCCTTAAACATCTTTTCCTCGCTGCTGAAATCTCCTCCTGGGGTACTAAAAGAAATACAAATACTTGCATGAGCATGGCTACCGGTTGAAATTATCATAGAAACTCTTTACAGACTCCTCCATCTCGCTCTCTATCTGATCCTGAGCCTTGGCTTCGATATCGCCATACCATTCAGACAGGTCTATCCTTGCGAAGTCGAGCATCTGAAATTCCTCAGGCGTAAACCCTCGGCAATTAGGGCTTTCGGCTCCGCCCCAGCTGCCGATGTCTCCCCGCAGTTGTGGTCTTCCCTGTTCATGAACGATCCTTGCCAGCTTGGAGTTGAAACAGCAATATCTTTTCGAATGCTCTATGCAGATTGTGTCAAATACAAGGTCAAGTTCTCTTGAACAATATTGACCAATATAGCGGCATAAGCCCTCGATTTTCGATGTCGCGAGTTGTCTCGGCCCGACCCCATGTTGGCATCCTTCAATTTAGAGGAGGACAATAGAGTGCCCTGAAAGCCCATGACACTGCTGTTTTTGCACCCAAGGTACAGGAGGCTAACGGATGATAGCCCTTAGAATTCTTAATCCAAGTCTCAGCTTGTCCTTATTGGCTTCTCTTATCAACTTGTCTATATTCTTTTTGAGTTCTTTGTCAGCGACAAGGTGCTCAAACTCAAAGAGGTCTTTCATCTCTATATCCAACGCATTGGCGATTTTGTCGAGCCTATCAAGAGATGGATAGCTTCTACCCACCTCTATCCGGCTAAGATGTTTTGGGTCTATATCTATTTTTTCCGCGAGTTGGGCTTGTGACAATCTCCTTGCCCTACGTAATTCCTTTATTCTTGCACCAAGCAACTTTTTTGTTGTCTTCATAAGACCTCCAATTTGTTTATTAACCTTTCCAGAGGTTTTATAAAACCGCAGACAATGTGGAAATTACTTGACTTTCTCTACATATCAGGTAGACTTTTCTACATAACGTATAGATTTACGTCTCAGAATCAATTCATAAGGTGGATTATCATGCAATAGCCACCGCGATCCCTTTAAAAGGCAAAAAATTGGGCAATGAGATACTTGTTCCGTGGTTGGACAACACCTCACAAGAATCGGTTGGACTCTCCATCAGACTCACCAAATAGCATGAGTGAATACGTGCTGAAGCTCTACGTTAGCAGACACAGCATGAAATTCGAGAGCGCGATTGCCAACTTGCGTTCTGTCTGTGAGAAGGAATTACGGGGACGATCCGAGCTCACGATAATCAATGTTCCAGAACAACCACAACTTGCCGAAGATCAGAGGGTCGTGGCGATGCCTACCCTTGTCAGGGTGTCACCACCTCCACGTCGGCGCATTATCGGCGATCTGTCTGATAGAGAAAAGGTGCTGATGGGTCTCGATTTAATAATAGAAGATAGCGAAGAGAAAGGAGTGAGCAATGATGAACAGAAAACAACACCAGGTAGTGAAGCTTGAGGCCGGAACAGGGGCTTTGATTTTATCACTATGGGAGGTCTGCCGAAAGGCCACGCTACAGTGGTCTCCGGCACGGCAGGCAGCGCCAAGTCAGTCTTTGCTTGTCAATTTCTGGCTGACGGGATCATGAAAACTGGCGACAACGGCGTGTTTGTAACTTTTGAAGAATCTCCCAACGACATTTGCACTAACATGGCGGGTTTTACCGCGATTCCGTCAGCCTGGGCAATCATCTGTATAACATGAAAAAGACCATTACAGAGGTCAATCCGACTCGCGTGGCTGTGGACAGTCTTTCCGCTCTTGAAAGGGTCTCAACACCGAAGGAGCGACTGAAAAGCTTGTTCGAGGAACAATGAGAAACAATGGAGCGCCCGACGAGGTCGCGGAGAAGATAGGTGATCTATACCAAGAAGCCCCTTTAGCTTACTTCCGTGTCGGGACCGACGGAAGAATCGATGACTGCAATAAGATGGCGGAACAACTATCTGGATACGGTACGGAGGAATTACATGGGAAGCACATGAAAGAGCTCTTTGCCGAAGCCTCTGAAAGTAGAGGAAAGAGCGAAACAATATTTGATAGGATCCTCCAGGATGATGTTGTTCACAATCAACCAGTCCAGATGGTTAAGAAGAATGGCCTCCCAATCCGGGCTAATCTGGGCTCAATGGCCATAAGAAACCCCGAGGGGAAGACAACCAAAGTTCTGCTTATGATAAGCATGGAATAGCTTACGACGGGATGCATTGCTGATGATTCATTCGCTGTGCTTGGATAGGTCCTTCTGAACCCCGTCCCAATCATCCCTTTTTTCGACCCCACCCAACCCTGAATGGCGGTAACATTTAAAAGTTGGGCAGCGCTAAATTGAAGCCACCAACTCTGAATATGACAGGAAAACCGGGGTCAAGCGGCTACGTGTAAGAGGGTTCAAGGCAGTAAGCCTGGCAGCGGCCTTAAAGGCGGCAGCGATCAACATCCTGCGGGCAGCTGCGTTCAGAGCTCGCAAAGAGGACCGCGGCAGGTCCGTTGCCGCGTCAAAACAGGCGCTTTTAGCCAAGATTTGGTTTTTCAAAAAGCAACGTCTGACAAATATCCGATGTTTCTTATCCGACTTCGGGTCGAATCGGGTTTCTGCCCACCAGGCACCCTTTGTCGTCATTCCCGCGTAGGCGGGAATCAGCAATATCAGCTCGTTCTGGACTCCCGCCTGCGCGGGAGTGGCAGGATGTTGGGCGTGAAAGGCTGTAGCTGCTCCTCACATCTTCAATTTTACGACCGCCAACCACTGAACGGGAGATAGAAAGATGTCCCCAAAAAATATCTTAATCGCAGACGATGAGCAGGCAATTCGTTGTTTTCTTACAGAATTACTTAAAAATGAAGGGTACTTGGTCTTTTCAGCAACCAACGGGAAAGAGGCGGTTGAGATTGCAAAAAACAACCCCCTGGATTTAGCCATTCTAGACCAGAACATGCCGGAAATGGGTGGTATAACCGCACTTAAACGGATTAAAGAGATTGATAGGAGCATAGAAATCCTGGTTATTACCGGTTATGGAGATTTACAGAGTTTGAGAGATGTCATTGAGCAGGAAGGAGTTTTTGATTATCTGCTCAAACCATTTGGTCATAGCGCTATCAAGGATAGCGTTAAGAAAGCTCTTAAAAGAAGGGAATTAAATTTAAAGAAAAATTTTGTAAGTGCAGACCTGGAACATCAAATTCGCGAAATGGAGAGCGATTTCAAGCAAAAGACCATTCAGTTAAGGGAGTCACAACTCAAATACAAGAATATCATTAAAGACTCTGTTGATATGGTTGTTATCATTCAAGCCGGAAGAATACAACTTGTGAACCCAAAAACTGTGGAGCTGACTGGTTATACCGAGGATGAACTTCTGGATTCGGCATTTATCGACACAGTTCATCCCGATGATCGTACCCACGTGATGGATAGGTACAGGAGATGGCTACGAAAGGATAAGAAAACTCCCCGCATTTATACCTTCAGAGTATTGAAAAAAGACGGAGAAGCTTTATGGGTGGAATCAAACTCTGTATGGACGGAATGGGAAGGAGCTTCAGCCACACTCAACATTGCTCGAGATATATCCGAGCGCAAACAGGCTGTTGAAGAATTAAGGATTATGGAATTCGCCATATCATCATCAATTAATGCCTTTGTTTTTTTTGATCTTGAAGGGAGACTGACCAGAGTAAATGATTCTTTTCTAAAGCTGTGGGGATATAAAAATAAAAATGAAGTTCTGGATAAACAGTTAGCAACATTCATAAA
>JBDRFJ010000011.1:0-11578 GCA_043818915.1 Pseudomonadota bacterium
AAAAAGCTAACTTGAGAGACGACCAGCGATAGAACGACAAGCAAACATTAAACAACACGTATCTCAAGCTGTAAAATGATTTTTTTGAACCAAAAACTCAAAAAGGACTGATCTGTCCAAATCTATATCGGGTTTTGGGAATTAAGATGTCATTGACTTGTATTTTTTTTTGTGATCGAATGTTTAATGATTTGATAATATAGCATTTGCTTTTCGGACGCAGAGGAACACAGATTATCAGGACGTTAAATATAAAGTTGCGTGTTACGTGTTACGTGTTGCGAGTTGCGGGTTCAAAAGGAAACGTAATAATAAGGGTATATTAATAGATTGGGTAGCAAGGGCGCCAAATTCACTACTTAGTGATGGAATGGAAATAAAAACCCGTAACACGCAACTCGCAACACGTATGTTACAATGTGAGTGAATATGGCAGAGATTAATCATAAGGAACTGGAAGGGCTCCTTAAGGCTATAAGGAAGGGGGATGTTTCACCGGTCTATCTACTGTATGGCGACGAGTTTTTGTATAAAACAGCGTTTAAGGCGATCATAAATTGTCTGATTCCAGAGAGCGATCGTGTGTTAAACTATGAGGTTATCGACGGACGCACGGAGAATATTCACGATACAGTCGAACGACTCAATACCTTCCCGATGATTCCGACCCGCAAGGTTATAGCTGTTCAGGAATCAAGAATATTTATCTCAAAAAAGGATGCCGAGGCGATCTTTGCAAGGTCTAAAGCAGCTATTGATGAAAAGGAGTACCGCAAGGCCGCGCTTTGTTTTTTTGACGCGCTGGCGGTGACAGGATGGTCACTGGATGACGTAAAAGACGGGGCCTGGCGCAATATCTCCGACGCCGATTGGGAGAAGCATGTCGGATTTAAACGAGATGTCGAGGGGTTAAGCTGGATCGATGACGTAATCAAATATGCGGTTGACCATAGGATACCTCTGCCTACTTCTCAGGATGATCTTTCAATACTGGAAGAACTGCTAAAGGAGGGGCTCCCGGCAGACAACACACTTGTTGTTACCACCTCGTTTGCGGACAAGAGGCGCACACTGTATAAGACTATCAAGAAGATCGGTACCGTCGTTGATTGCTCTGCGCCTGAGGGTACGCGAAGCGCGGACCGGAAGGCCCAATTAAATTTTTTCAAAATGAAGATGGAGTCGATCTTAAAAAAGCAGGGTAAATCTGTGGATCATGCCGGCCTTTCCGAGTTGCTCGACCGTACAGGATATGACCTGCGCCGCTTTGTCAGTGAACTGGAGAAGGTGATCCAGTATGTGGGGGACCGTAAAAAAATAACTGCCTCAGATATTAAAGAAGTGACAGAGCGTTCCCGTGAAGATCCACTGTATGAGTTGGGGAATGTAATAGGGGAAAGGGATACGGAACATGGTCTCCTTATCCTGCACAACCTTTTGGAAAATAACGTCCATCCGCTTCAAGTGCTTGCAGCGATAGTAAACTGCATACGAAGGCTTCTTCTCGCCAAGGATTTTATCCGAAGTGATCATGGCCGAGGGTGGAAGGCAGGTTTGAGTTATGCAGCCTTTCAAAGTACCATTTTGCCCGAGACCAAAAAGGGTTCTACAGAAGGATTTATGTCCACGGCCCATCCCTTTGTCCTGTACAAGTCCTTGCTTCAGGCGGACAACTTTGAATTAAAAGAACTGCTCCAGGTCATGCCCCATCTTCTTGATACAGACAGTCGTCTAAAATTATCCCCTCAATCACCCATGATAGTTATAGAACAATTGATAGTGAAGATTTGTAAAGGAGTTTAAACTTTAGGCACTTTCATGTCATTGAGATGCCATGGAATTTACGTGGAAGCGTTTGGTCGGCTTTGAATGATTAAAACGATTAAATGGAGGGCGATGCGGGAGTCGAACCCGCGACACCAAGCTCCGGAGGCTTGTGCTCTATCCTCTGAGCTAATCGCCCTCAGACGATCTTAGGAGCCTCTTGCAGAAACAGCCATCTACTGCGATCGGCTGCAAAATTCCTGCGCTACGTCATCGTCATAAAACCGTCCTCAACGTAGCTACTGCTACGCCTGCGGCGATTTTGACTCCTCTTCCTTGCGCAGAACTTTTTCGCGCGATCTCGTGACGAAGTTGTTTCTGCAAGAGGCTCTTAGGATATCATTTTGTGGGTTATTGTCAAGGTCGTTTGTCGTTGTCCAATACACAATTTTTGTTGCTTATTTTAAAATGGTGTGGTACAGGATTTCGGTTTAAAGATTTTTACCAAAATTCACACGTCCTTTGACCTGTTTTTGGTGCCTTTTGCCAAGTGGTGAGACCTTTGCAAAACGCGACATTTTTTCGTCAGGCAAGGAAGGCGAGAATTTTAACCGGAGGAATACATTATGTATTTCGAGGATTAAAATTTGAAGCCTGACGCCGCATCATGGAAAAATGGCAATTTTGCAAAGGTCTCAGGTTGAGAACAGGGACGAAGAGGACGGAGGCTAAAAACCAACTTAAGGAGGGAAAGGGAATACAATGGCTCACATTACTATGAAACAGTTACTTGAAGCGGGGGTTCACTTCGGGCATCAGACTCGTCGCTGGAATCCCAAGATGAAAAAGTATATTTTCGGCGCGCGCAACGGTATCTACATCGTTGACCTGCAGAAGACGGTTCGGATGTTTGACGTAGCCTTTAATATGATCGTCAACACTGTTGCCGAGGGGAAGTCCGTCCTCTTTGTGGGAACCAAAAAACAGGCCCGGGATTCGATCTATGAAGAGGCAAATCGTTGCGAGATGTTTTATGTTCAGAACCGTTGGTTGGGCGGTATGCTGACCAACTTTCAAACTATAAAAAAAGGAATTGATCGGCTGAACGAATTAACCACAATGAAGGCAGACGGATCGATTAACCGTTTTCCCAAAAAAGAGATCCTGAAACTGGAAAAGGAGCAGGAAAAGCTTGATAAGAACCTGGGCGGGATTAGAACTATGACAACGCTTCCAGGCGCTATTCTTATTGTGGATACGAATAGAGAGAGTATCGCGGTAAGCGAGGCTCGCCGACTAAAGATTCCTACTGTGGCCCTTGTGGATACCAATTGTGATCCTGACCAGATAGATTATGTTGTTCCCGGAAATGACGATGCCATTAGGGCGATAAGGCTTATTGCTTCACGTATAGCAGACGCCTGCATAGAGGGGCGGAAGCGTTTTGAAGAACGGATTCAGGCAGAATCCGACAAGGAAGAACGCGCTCAAGAAGAGGTCGAGATTGTAGCGGGGGTTAAACCTCGGACAGAAGGCGAGGTGGTGGTTGCCTCTGATGGGTCTGAAGGGCCGGTTGTAGAGATTATAAAAAAGGAGTCTACAGAGCCCAAAGAGCCTAACGAACCCGAGGCTGTTGAGGCCAAGGCGGAATAGTTGCTGGATGCTGGTTGCTCGATGCTGGATAATAACCAGAAGTCAGAAACCAGAAACCAGAAACCAGAAACCAGAACATAGAGAGGGAATAGAACAGTGGAAGTTACTGCAGCAATGGTAAAACAACTCCGTGACCAGACCGGAGCCGGAATAATGGACTGTAAGGAGGCATTAAAAGATGCCCAGGGTGATATGAAAAAGGCGGTTGATTTTCTCCGTAAAAAAGGTCTTGCAAAGGCGCGGAAACGGGCAGGGCGCGCCACATCTCAAGGGGTTGTCCTGTCGTACATACACGCTGGGGAGCAGATAGGGGTTCTTATAGAGGTTAACTGCGAGTCCGATTTTGTTGCTAAAACAGACGATTTCAAGTCATTCGCCAAAAATCTGGCTATGCATATAGCAGCTTCCGATCCAATGGGGATCAGACAAGAAGATATCCCGGATGAGGTCAAAGAGCGCGAAATGGAGATCTATCGCGCTCAGGCCCGAGAAATGGGAAAACCTGATAAGAT
Organism: Pseudomonadota bacterium; assembly: GCA_043818915.1. Lineage (GTDB taxonomy): Bacteria > Desulfobacterota > Desulfobacteria > Desulfobacterales. Next base: position 3,930 of record JBDRFJ010000011.1, read on the forward strand.
GATCGATAAAATAGCCGACGGTAAGTTGAAGAAATTTTTGGAAGAATCGTGTCTTATGAATCAAAAATATGTAAAAGATCCGGACATTACCATTCAGGATCTTTTGAATGAATTAGTAGCTAAAACCGGCGAAAGTGTCAGTATAAAACGTTACGCACGCTATCAGATAGGAACATAGGTGTATGCCCGGCCCCAAGTATAAAAGAATACTGCTCAAGTTGAGCGGTGAGGCCCTGCTGGGTGATCAGAAATTTGGTATCAATCCTGAGATGATAGAATATGTGGCCAAGGAAGTTCGGGCTGTCTATGAACTTGGTGTAGAGGTTGCACTTGTTATAGGGGGAGGAAATATATTCCGTGGGGTTGCAGCCAGTTCTTATGGAATGGACCGGGCATCTGCCGATCATATGGGGATGTTGGCTACGGTAATCAACAGCCTTGCTTTGCAGGATGCCCTTGAAAAGCAGAATGTGGTTACGCGCGTCCAGACAGCGATTGAGATGCGGGAGGTGGCCGAGCCGTATATCCTGAGGCGTTCCATCCGGCATCTGGAAAAGGGGAGGGTGGTAATTTTTGCCGCCGGCACGGGAAATCCTTATTTTACCACCGACACTGCCGCGGCCCTCAGGGCCCAGGAGATTCACGCCGAAGTTTTGTTGAAGGCAACCAGGGTGGATGGTATTTACGATTCAGACCCGCTTACGAATAAAAACGCAAAGAAGTTACAGGATATTACATACCTGGATGTTCTTCAGAAGGAACTGAAAGTTATGGATTCCACGGCTATCTCTTTGGCCATGACCAATCAACTCCCAATAATTGTATTTGATTTGAGGAAAAAGGGAAATGTTGAAAAGGTCGTTTGTGGTGAGCCGATTGGGACGTGTGTTCGAGGAGTCGAAAAATGATCGAGATAATATTTGAAGACACCAAAGAAAACATGGGAAAAAAGGTTGAAGCTCTCAAACAAGAACTCACAAAGTTGCGAACCGGAAGGGCCTCCCTGTCTATTTTGGATGGAATCAAGGTAGAATATTATGGCGTCCTGACCCCTTTAAATCAGGTAGCCTCTCTTGCCGTACCTGAAAGCCGTTTGATTACCATTCAGCCATGGGATAGTACTGTAATCGGAAATATCGAAAAGGCGATCTTAAAATCCGAACTCGGTCTTACACCTATGAATGATGGAAAACTGATTCGAATTTCTATCCCCACTCTTACTGAGGATCGGCGCAAAGAACTGGTAAAGGTGGTGCGCAAGATAGTAGAATCATATAAAGTCGCCATTCGTAATGTCCGCAGAGATGGCAACGAAGATCTCAAGGGGCTGAAAAAAGACGGTGAAACCTCAGAAGATGAAGCATTTAAAGCCCAAGAGAAGATTCAATCGATCACCGATGAGTACATTAAAATGGCCGATAAGATAGGGAGTGAAAAAGAGAAAGAGGTCCTTGAGTTCTAATCCTACATCCTTGCCAAAATCGAAAGAACTTCCTCACCACGTCGCTATTATCATGGATGGTAATGGCCGCTGGGCTAAACAGCGCGCTTTAAACCGCATAAAGGGTCATCAGGAAGGGGCTGAATCAGTCCGCGTTATTGTTCGAGCCTGCCGGGAAATCGGTGTCAAGATCCTGACCTTATATGCTTTTTCCACGGAGAACTGGCGTCGCCCTCAATATGAAATCAAATCACTCATGGCCCTTCTGAAAAAGTTTCTCAAATCCGAACGCCAAGAAATGCTGGAGAACAACATTCGTTTTAACGCGATAGGCCAAATCGAGCGACTCCCTGAGGCCGTTCAGGTTACTTTGAGAGAGACTATAACAGCGACGCAGCATAACAGAGGTATGCTTCTGAATCTTGCGCTGAGTTATGGAAGCCGGGACGAGATTGTTGAGGCAGTCCAAAAAGTCGCCTTAGATGTACAAAAGGGGACATTAAAGCCCGGCGACATCACGCCGGGCCTTTTTGCAGAATATCTTTACACAAAGGGGATGCCGGACCCGGACCTCTTGATCCGAACCAGCGGAGAGATGAGGATAAGCAATTTTCTCCTCTGGCAGATCGCGTATTCGGAGATCTATGTAACAGATATCTTGTGGCCTGATTTTCGAAAGGAGGCTCTATTAGGGGCCATCCGCGATTATCGGAAAAGGGAGAGAAGGTTTGGAATGACAGGGGAACAGAAGGCAAAATCATGCACCTAAAACGTTGGCTCACAGCAATTGTTGCCCTTCCATTGTTGATTGTGCTGATCCGTTATGGGGGAGAGCCTGCCTTTGCTATGCTGGTAGTAGTAGTCTCTCTGCTTGGATTGTGGGAGTATTACGCTATGGTGTTGCCCGCCGGTCAAGATATCTTCAGGTGGGCGGGCCTGGTTGCCGGTTTTTTGTTGTTGAGCGTACTTTATCTTTATGGCGTTCAAGCCGCTTCTGCTGTAATCGCGATCCTTTTCATAGGGATTTCCATTGTCCTTCTCTTACGATTTGGAAAAGGGGATTCGATATCTGATATCCTTGCGCGGCTAATTTTTGGTGTGATCTATATCCCGTTCCTTTTGGCCCACTTAATCCTCATCCGAAATCAAGACAACGGAATCGCGTGGACTTTTTTTGCCCTCTTTGTGGTGTTTGCCCTTGATACCGGCGCTTATTATGCCGGGACCTATGCGGGGAAGCACAAACTGTATCCGGCGGTAAGTCCAAAAAAGACCTGGGAAGGGGCTGCGGGCGGACTGTCAGGAGCCCTCTTTGTGGGCGCTCTTTTAAAAACATTATTTTTCACAGAACTCGCGTGGCTGCATCTGATTGTGCTGACCATGTGCATGGGTATATTCGGAGGGATCGGTGATCTGGTAGAATCGATGATCAAAAGATCGATGAATATCAAAGACTCTGGGAGGCTTCTGCCCGGTCACGGAGGGATACTGGATAGAATAGACGCCCTTTTATTTGTTGCTCCAATAGTATATTATTATAAAGTATGGCTGATAAATTGAAGTGTCTTTCTATACTTGGTTCCACCGGTTCCATAGGGAGCAATGTCCTGCGCATCGTGGAACAGTTTCCGGAACGGTTTGCCGTGGCAGCCCTGGCCGCTGGAAAGAATGTTGACCTGCTGGCAAAACAGATCAGGCAATTCAAGCCTATAGTAGCGGTAGTTTTTGATGAGGATCATGCCGCTCTTTTGAGCGAAAAACTACCCCGGGGGATTAATACCGAGGTCCTTTATGGTCCTGAAGGGTACAAATACGCTGCCTCTATTTCTGATGCCGATATGTTGGTGTCGGCTGTGGTCGGCTCCTCCGGACTCGTTCCCACGCTGGCTGCTATTGAGGCCGGCAAACAGATCGCTCTGGCCAACAAAGAAGCATTGGTGACGTCCGGTGAGCTTATGATGGACGCTGCCCGTAAAAACAGGGTAGATATTATCCCTATCGATAGTGAACATAGCGCCATATTTCAATCACTGCTCGGCCACAAGAAGGATGACATCCGAAGGATTATTCTCACCGCGTCCGGTGGGCCGTTCTTAGATGTCCCTATGGAGGACCTTGCTTCGATTGGGCCGGAAGATGCTCTCCGGCATCCGACATGGGATATGGGGGCCAAAATTACTATTGATTCAGCAACACTGATGAATAAAGGGCTGGAAGTGATTGAGGCACGGTGGCTTTTTGGCATATCCGAAGAGATCATTGACGTCCATATACATCCTCAAAGCATTGTTCATTCAATGGTGGAGTATTGTGACGGCTCTGTGATCGCCCAACTGGGTGTGCCGGACATGCGGACACCCATCGCTTACGCATTGGCATATCCGGAGCGTCTCCCCCTTGATCTTCCAGGGCCTGATTTTTTTGAAATGGGACAACTTACGTTCAGAAAACCTGACCTTAAGAAATTTCCATGCCTCGGCCTTGCCTTTGATGCATGCAAGACCGGTGGAACTGTGCCGGCTGTTTTAAACGCGGCCAACGAGGTCGCGGTGAGCGCCTTTTTAGATCACCGTATAAATCTTGTACAGATCCCGGAGCTGATCCGGAAGGCGATGGCCTCCCACAGAGTAGTATCAAATCCTGGATTAAATGATATTCTTGCAGCAGACGCCTGGGCACGTGAATACACGGAAGAGCAAATCTTATGACGAACATTATTTCATTTGTTGTAGTCCTTGGTATTTTAATATTTATCCATGAGTTCGGACACTTCCTTTTGGCCAAACTCCTTGGGGTTGGCGTGGAGAAGTTTTCACTCGGATTCGGCCCCAAATTGCTCGGAAAACAGATCGGTATGACGGAATACCGAGTATCCGCCATTCCCCTGGGGGGCTATGTCAAGCTGGTAGGGGAATCACCGGAAGCGGAAATCACGGAAGAACAAAAGGAACTATCGTTTTCCCACAAGAGCGTTGGCCGACGTATTCTTATTGTGGCGGCAGGTCCTCTTTTTAATCTCTTTTTAGCAATTATCATCTTTTCCAGTTTTTTTATGATCTCAGGCCTTCCAATCCTTCTCCCGGAGATCGGTGCCGTGCAGGAGGGACGCCCCGCGGAAAAAGTAGGGCTCCAACCGAATGATCTTATTGCTGTGATCGATGAGCAACAGGTCGAAAGCTGGGAAGATATGGCGGCGTTGATCAAGGGAAGCAAGGGAGGCCCGTTACACCTCGAGGTGCACCGCGCAGACAAGATCATATATCTGGATATTGTTCCGGAGTCGGTTGCCTCCCACAATCTATTCGGGGAAGATATAGACCGATATGTTATAGGGATTACACCTTCCGGACGTTTTGAAACAAAAGACCTGAATCCTTTTCAGGCCGTGGGGGAGAGTCTCTATCGTGTCTGGGAGATATCACGGCTGACCTACCTGAGCATCGTCAAGATGGTCCAGGGGAAGCTTTCGACAAAGACCCTTGGCGGCCCGATTATGATCGCCCAGATGGCGGGCCAACAGGCTGAAGCCGGCCTTGTAAACCTCATCTTTTTCATCGCGTTTTTGAGTATAGAATTGGGGCTCCTTAATCTCCTGCCGATTCCGGTATTGGATGGCGGGCACCTTCTCTTCTTTTTTATCGAAGCTGTGACGCGAAGACCCGTGAGCGTCAAGATACGCGAGGCCGCTCAACGCGTGGGGTTGTTCATACTCGGGCTTTTGATGATATACGTGATCTATAACGATATTATGCGGGTATTGTTTGAGTAAATTGCTAAATTATTTTTTACGAAACCATCAAACTTGGTTAAACAAAATTAAGTGGAGCAGTTCTGATGGCAGAGGAAAAACATCTTAATCTCATCCGGCAAGGTGTAGCTGTTTGGAATAGGTGGCGGAGCAACAATCGACAAGAAAGAGTAGACCTCAGCGAGGCAGACCTCGGCAAGTTACAGCTCAGCAAGGCAGACCTCAGCGAGGCAAATCTCGAAGGGGCAAATCTTAGCAATGCAAATCTCAGGGGGACAGACCTCAGCAAGGTAGACCTCAGGGGGGCAAACCTCTTTGAGTCAGACCTCAGCGAGGCATGCCTCATGCTGGCAAATCTCAGGGAGGCAAACCTCGGCGAGTCAGATCTCAGCAAGGCAGACCTCAGGGGGGCAGACCTCGGTGAAGCAAACTTCTGCAATGCAAACCTCGGTAAAGCAAACCTCAGTAATACAAATCTCAGCAAAGCAAATCTCAGCAAAGCAAATCTTAGCGAGTCAGACCTCAGTAAAGCGGACCTCAGTAAGACAAACCTCAGCGAGTCGGATCTCGGCGAGGCAAACCTCAGCGGGGCAAACCTCTTTGAGTCAGACCTCAGTAAGGCAGATCTCAGCGGTGCAAACCTCAGCGAGTCAGACCTCAGCGAGTCAGATCTCAGTGATGCATATCTCAGCGAGGCAAACCTCAGCGAGTCATACCTCAGCAGGGCAGACCTCAGTAGGGCAGACCTCAGTAGGGCAAACCTCAGTAGGGCAAATCTAAGCAGGGCGGATCTCAGCAATGCATACCTCAGCGAGGCAAACCTCAGCGAGGCAGAGCTTTTCGAGGCAAGTCTCAGCGAGGCAAACCTTTTCGAGGCATACCTTAGCGAGGCAAACCTCAGGGAGTCAGACCTCAGGGGGGCATACCTCAGCAAGGCCAATTTCAGGGGGGCAGATCTCAGCAATACACAGCTCAGCAAGTCAGAGCTCAGCGAGTCAGACCTCAGCAATGCAGACCTCAGCGAGTCAGACCTTAGCGAGTCGAACCTCAGCAAATCAGAGCTCAGCAAGACATTCCTCAACAATGCAAACCTCAGGGGGGCAAACCTCAGGGAGGCAAACCTCAGGGGGGCAGACCTCAGGGAGGCAAACCTCCTCGTGGCAGACCTCAGCAATGCAGACCTCAGGGAGTCAGACCTCAGCAATGCAAACCTCAGGGGGGCAAACCTTAGCAGGGCGGACATTACAGGATGCGTACTGTATGGCACGGCTCGGAATGATTGGATAATTGATAGCATAAAATGCGATTATTTTTTCAGTGACTCATACGGGGGAAAACGAGTTCCTAAAGACAGAAATTTCAAGCCGGATGAATTTGAGTGTAAAATGAGGGAACGTCAGACTCAAATTTTGCGCGGAGGGAAGCGTCAGCGCTATCCTGGATCAGCCTGACCCGGACGTCTTTGGTATCCACTTTGTGGCCAACTCCGTCATCACTACAGAATATATGTTGAAAGAACGCCCCCGGACAGTCCGGAAATTCATGACTGGTCTGCTTCGAGGCTGGCAAGATGCCCTTGCCTCGGAAAATGAGGAAAAGGCTGTAGCGACCATCCAAGAGTTTGACAAGGATACCCCGGTTAAGATCATCAGGAGACAGAGAGGGGTCAGCCCTTGAGTGTGCCACGAACCAAAGAGAGTAATCTCGTTGGATGCTGTACGGAAGATGGAGGAAGGCCCTCCCTTCTTGCGCCTGCAATGACAAAATCCACCAAATTCTGGTTAAGGTTGATGTAAGTCTGTATTGTTGACGGCTTTCATTTCAATCCCGTCTAAAAAAAAGATAAATACCGACTTGACAATCCAGCACGATGCGTGATAGTTTAATTTTCAATATTCAATTTGCATGGATTGTGTTGTGATTAAACGGGCTCTCGAAAAAAAATTAAAAAAAGCGGCAACGCAGTACCCTGTCGTCACCCTGACCGGACCGCGTCAGTCAGGAAAGACTACCCTGGTTCGTGCAGTTTTCAAGAATTACGATTATGTCTCACTGGAAGATCCGGAACTTCGTTCTTTTGCCCTTGAAGATCCGCGTGGTTTCCTGCAGCAATTTAGAAAAAACGTCATCCTTGACGAAGTGCAGCGGACACCGGAACTCTTTTCCTATATCCAGACAATAGTTGATGAAGAAAACAGGGCAGGGCAGTTCATTCTCACCGGTTCTCAAAACTTCCTTTTATTAGAAAGTATCAGTCAGACCCTGGCTGGCCGTTGTGCCATTTTGCATTTATTACCACTCTCTCGGGATGAACTTGCCGGGATTCCATCTTTGCCGACGGATCAGATAGGCCTGACTCTTCCGACTGACCGAGGAATCCCGGATATAGATCTGAACAGTCAATTGTTCCAGGGGTTCTATCCACGTATTCACGATAAAAAACTTGATCCTCAGGACTGG
>JBDRFJ010000012.1:0-5978 GCA_043818915.1 Pseudomonadota bacterium
GGCAGAACAATCTATCGAAAGCAAAATAATGAACAAAAGAGAGCAGAACCCGATCTTATACATTTGCCCCAAATCCGATTTCTTCTATTGCCCCACCATAGTTACACCAAAAAAGTTCAGGACTTCATCAATCGGATTTGCGACGGCGAGGGTGTTGCTTCCCGCAAATAGGAGTCCAATCGCTCTGGGGTTTGTTGTAACATCCTCCACCATCAAGGAGCCGGAGTCACCACCTGCAAGGAATTTGCTGGCGCGGTTGCTGATAATGATCTGGCCTGTGAAAGTCTTGGTAAATGCTACTTTGCCCGCACATTCATCGTCGTAGGCAACCGATACTGTACCGTTAATACCCGAAATTTTACTACGGGTAAGTCCAGTTGTTCGGCCGCTTTTCTTGACAACTTGCTTTAGCTTTGCCTCAACTGTTCGTGATGAAATCGTCCCGATCTCCAGGACAGCGCCATCATCCGAAACCATCCCTGGTAAGATCTGCGCTATGGAAGCATCGACATTTTGGCTCGGTAAAGAACTGCTTATAACCAGCGTTGCAACGTTCTGAGCATTGTTCGCATTACAGCCTACATCAATTAGCCCAGGCTGAATAATCGGATCCCCCGTTGTTGCAACTATTCCATCTTCTCCGGGTTCGATATCTGATTCGAACACATGATAGTTGCTCAAGATGTACTTAGTCTCACCGCTCTTAACCAGCGAACCGAGTGTGCCTCCGCAGCAATAGCCATTGGCAAGATCGGACTTCCATCCGCCAGACGTTCCAAGCTGAATCGGAGGATCCTGTATTGCCTTATGATCCACTGGCAAAGTAGGAGGAGATGGGGGGGCGGGCTTTTTCAATGCACGAAACGGCTCTGTGAATTGGACAGAGATGTTCTTGCTTCTCAAATTTTTAGGTATGTTTCTGGCACTTGCTGCCGGATTTTTCCCTTCCAGATTCACGTAGACCAGTATTGTCAGTTCACCCTCATCATCTTGTCCCACAGCAGTTCCGAGCACATCCGGCATAGACATCAAATCTGGTGTCACCGCTTCCTGGACTGCCATTACCTCTTGAACACGCGGATTAGCATGACTCAACGCCTGCTCCGGGAGTTCCGCTGCAAAGGTGGACACGCTCAGAATGGATAAAGCCAATGCTGTGATCACAATGCCTAATGCTGTCTTCATTAATCGACATGTTTTCATGGGGTCCTCCTTTCGTTCTAAACAGGATAGTCTTGATAACGAAGCATGTAATCCGAAATGTATATCACTATATGACAGAATGTGCCCTGAAAAGCAACAAGTCTATTGTACCTTGGTACTAATTTTTTATTTTTTTATAAGCTCTTGTTTTTACTATTGAAGAACAACCGAATCATGTGTCAATTTATAATGGCGATCAATTATCACTTGGAAGGATGGGTACCCGTCAAAGTCAATGGATGATACCTTTCAGGAAGAAATTGTTCTTTGAAATCAAGAGATTACTTCCAACCCTTTGTAAATCGCGAATCCTGGTAAGGTTAAACAAGGTTAAAGAGAGGTTAAAGATTTTCTCTTGATAAAAATGGAAATTCATTAATAAAATGGCGGAAGTGCATGGAGGAGTCATACCTCTTTGAGAGTATCCAGATTGTAGTTTTTTGACACGTCTATTGCGATACCCCACATGTCTCCATCCCTCTTCACTCGGACAACCCTTCCGACCAAGTCTATCTTTCCGCTATTTCCAAATTTAACTGAAATGTTTATTTCGTCTCCAGAAGGTCTCGACTCTGAAACAACAAAAAAACCACCAACGGAGAAGTCCACAAGACGAACCAATTCTTTTTCAATAAAAACTTCAGGCTGATCCGATGTATTTCCGCTTTGACTTATAGTATAGCGTTGATATTTGCGGTCGTTATTCATTCCAGTAATCTCCTTTCAACTCCTGTATTGTTTGACCTCCCGGACCTCAAATCCGGTGTAGTGGGCAAAACGATAAGGTTAACGAAGGTTAAAGACAGGTTAAAGATTTTCTCTTGATAAAAATGGAAATTCCTTAATTAAATGGCGGAAGTGCATGGGAATCGAACCCACCTGGGACGGTTTTAGCGCCCCACACCGGATTTGAAGGGCACAACCACGAAATCCGCCCACCCCCTAACTTCCATTTAAATCAAGCAAATACGATAACTTGTCATAATGTCTATTTTCTAAAATGTTGGCAGAAGTTGGCTTGAATTGGGTCCGATTTGTTTGTGGCGGGCACAATTTTGGGCACAATGTCGGAGAGGGGTTGACTCCTATTTATACCCTCGCTCTTTCTGGAAAAAAGCTGGCCGCAAAGGATGGTAGCGTGAGTTACACCTACTTATCAATAACTTGCCATGACTGACGGTATCGCAGATTAACGAAGGAAAGATGCAACGACACGCCTGAGCCTCGCCGGTGGAGCGCAGCGGAACCGGCGTAGCGTTCCAGGCGTTTGTTGGCCTTCCTAGATAGGCTTCCCTCGTTTCCAGATGATCGGAACCCCCACCAATGTAAAGATCGCGAATGCAATGGCCCAGCCCCGATTACCGTGCCGCCAGAATTGCCAAAGCCAGCCGATGGTCAGAAGGATGAACGTGAGGAGAAAGGACGGCCATTGCCAGAGAACTCGTTTTTGGTTCTTCTCCTGATTCCTGTTCTGGAGAAAGTTCTTTTCGTCACCGTCGGGAAGGCCGTCATGCAGTGCCCTGCGAAACTCCCTGCAGCTCGCGACATAGTAGATCGTAAGCCAGGTCAGCCACAGTCCGAGAAACGCAATCACCGGATCGAACTTGTCCTTTTCCTGCTGGTATGAGTAGGCGAGGAGCACGCCGACCACGCCAGTGAAGATGGTGGTCGCGGTCCATTGGATCTGGTCGTAGTGCCGACTCCACTCTGTCCGCCATTGGTCACTCATATCTGTCCTTTCTCTCGATTGGCCAACACGAGCGTCACCCGGAGCCGGCTTTTTCGACGATCGGGTGGACGCACTGGTTATGAAGTCTCATCAACAAGTCAACTTTATGATTCTCCCGATTTGGCATCATAGTACCCTGCCGAGATTTCTCCTCTCATAGCCGCTTTCAGCTTTCCCAACACTTCGGGTTTCTTTTGCCGAATTGTTTTCCGTTCTGCCAGCCCAGCTTTATCACGGATGTGCTCGACGCGATTCTGATAATCGATAACGTACTGGTTAACAAGCAACGAAAGCAGCTCAGAAACAAGGGCCTCAGCTTTCTCTGAAAAATAGAGGCTGTTGATCAAGAAGTAATTCTTTGCCTCATTTCTCGCTTTGTCCGCTTTTTGAAAGTCTATGATTGTAAGGTAGTTGCGAATCTTTTGCACACATGAGTCACGCGATGTGTCCCATTCCTCCAAGAGCTGAGGTATGTAGCCTTCGACGACTTGATAATCCAGGAGATACTTTTCCATGTCTTGTCGGGTATATTCGTCAAATGAAGGAACCTCACTGAGCCCAAAAAGACTCTCAAGACTTCCATCCGCAATTAAGAGTAATCTGTACAGTTCTGAATATACGTCGTGCTTTTTCTGCGTAAAAAGACTGAAATCTGTAATCCACCTTTGATAATTGAACTTTTGCTGTTCGCTAATTGCACTGAGTTCGTGTTTGTAGGCTTCTATCGTCTTCTGGTATTTGTGCTCGACCCTGGAACTGATCAATTTCATAATTACAGATGTCACGCCCGCAGAGGTCAAGAACGAAATCAATATTGCTGACCAGGCTTCCATATTCACCTTCTTACTGGGTCATAGCCTTCCCAGACAGGCTTTCTCTTGGTTCCTTCATAACACAAAGCTAACCGGGAGGCCGGCTTTTTGGCCGATCCGGTTTAGCAACTGGTTCGGCGGTTATCTTGTTCAAGAGATCATCAAGGTCCTTCCATTTTTCAAGGAGTTCCTTCAGTACAGCCTCCGATGATTCTTTCATGCCTTCTAACTCCGATGCCTTAAGATGGATGCTTTCTTTATCATTTGCTTCTTCAACTGTCATCAGAAGGCTTCGGTGTGCTATTTGATCCCTTTTCTTCTTTATCTTTCTTAGTTCAGCTATTAGCTGCTTTTCATCAGTATAAACGGTCAGCATGTCGATCAAGCGTCCCATTGCCGCACTCTGAATAGCGTCAAATTTCGGTTTCAGATTGTAGGGGGTGTATTGTCTCAAGCAAAAATACGTTAGCGACTCAAGTCTGACCAAAACCATCTTCAATGCCTCTTCAATATGTTGAAAAGACATAAGACAGTTAGTCACGGCATTAAAATAGTCTGAGTGCGATTTCATTCATCCTCTCGCAGAACGTCGCCTCCGATGGCTGGTTCGGCTCCTATGTCATATGGCGAATTTGAGGAGCGTGACGGAATAAAGAACCACGTAGAGAAAGGCAAAGGCGCAAGGCATCTTTTGCAGTATCCATCTCGACTGACCGTAAAATGGACCTTTCACGTCAACCTGAAAGGCATGGAGATGGGGAGGAATGTCCGGGGAGAAAGCATTGGGCAACTTCTCCAACTGTGTTGCCTGTTCAATGTATTGGCGAAGATATTCCCTGCCTCGTCTGCCGAGTTCCACCCACACAATTCCGCTTACCGCACCCACAATGCAGAAAAGGGCCATAGCAACGAGGCCAGGGATGTCTGGCTTGGACGCGTAGATGGTAGCCCAAGCCACCAGGAGGATGGCATTGCACGTAAGGAAGTTGTACAGGCGATTCCATGAGATTGACTCTGCATGGATTACCAATTGGGTCAGAACTGCGTAGTTATCCTTGATTGTAATCACAGTCTTTTCTCCTCCTTTGTGTATTGCCTAACGTAAAGATAACCCGCGCCGTCCTGAGTGAGCGGGAAACCACAGCCCGATATTCGGCGTCGGGTTGATCGAATTGTTGTGTAGTTCTTATTTTAGTTTTGCGAACTCTAATAACTTGGAGATTTTATTATGGGCTTTTTCTCTTTGTTTCGGTTCATCACCTTCCGAAATATAATCATCAAAAATATCTGTGCCTGTCTTGGGATCGGGATACAAATATTTATCCCATGCCTTGTCGAAGCTAATGTGTTCACAGGATGGCAGAACAAGCCTGAAAGACTCATATGCGATTCTATGAGTTTTGTATGCTTTAGTCAAAACATCGTAAGTAGTGCCACTAATCGAGCTGGTTGGCTTTTCTCCATGTTTGAGAAAGTCAATCTCGAAAATAAAGGCTTCTCTGAATTTAGCGCACGCCCGATAAAACTCTTGCCGTCTGATGAGATTAACAGCGACATAATAAGAGATAGTCCCGGCGATAATTGCTCCTGCGATAGCCCCAACAACGCCTATAAACGCGCCGATAATCGTATCCGTCATCTTCTTACTGGTGCCTTTCTTGGTATATTAGGTTTTGCTATCGTGTTCTATTTAGTTTTTGGTTTATGGTTTTATTTTACACAACGTTTAATATGCTTGGTTGGTATTTTCCGATTTTCGGTACAATCCTACTCTATTTAAGTCAGGACGAAAAGAGAAAAATATCCTTAAAAATAAGCGCAATTGAGCATTCGCTACTTGGTATTTTATGGTAATAAAGACCAAATACCAAGTGGGTAAAATATGGGAAATATGGTAACAGCTCATAATGAATACTGTTTGAAATAGCGAATTTCCTTGAAAATTATGGAACACTCTCTTTCAGGAAGTTGTCAGCACAGACAACAAAACCCTGCCCTCTTTTCGAGACACGGGGTCTATGATCAATATCACCATACATCACCCGATTAGGTTCGATGGTGCTTTGAAGGGTACGTTATCATAACACGAATAAATAATGACCATCTTTTTTTAAGAAATATCAATATTATTTATCGCAAAGAGGAATTTTTTTAATTTTTTTTCAATCAGAGCAACATCGACTGGCGCAAAGCATCCCCAAAACAGATAGACTTACACTCTTATCCCCCGGCCT
>JBDRFJ010000013.1:0-53686 GCA_043818915.1 Pseudomonadota bacterium
TGTTTCCCGTGTCTCACCTCGTTCAAGGCAAATTGTCCCCGCTTGCCGTTAATCTTTTTTCCAATGCCGATCTTGCCCATCTGGTCAAATGCGTAGATGAAATAAGGCAAGTTGTTGTTCACTTCACCGAAAAGGAGGAGATTAAAATCAAAGGGGCCTCCTTCCGGAAATCGTGTTTCAGTTGTTAAGGGAGGCTCAATTACGAATGGATGTGGGGGAGAGGCGATTCTCGACCCTTCGGGCACCTCTATGGCGTCAGATGTTTCAAAGACCAGTGCGTAAACACACCTCTGCTTCAGCAAGCATTGAGCACACTCTTGTCTTTTTAGGGCGCACACAACCTTTTTCAAGGCCCGCCCAAAGACGCCCCTGAAAGTTGATCCCTTGTAAAATGGGAGACTCGCCTCACTCTCAAGTTTACAACAAAACTGGTATTTCCCGTAAAGCATAATTACTCTTAATAGAAAATTGAATGATTCACACAATTAATTAAATATAACACAATTCCATCCTATAAAATATGAGAGAATTTTAAAACAACTGCAACCTTGCAGTAACCGGCTTGGGAAGTACGGGGGGACAATACATGTTATATTTTATGTTTTGACCTTTTAAGGTGAACAAACAATGCCAAAATGGGCGAATAGAGAGCGGCCGACACTGAGATGAGAAATACAAAGAAAAAGTGAAATAACGTATCACTGCTTCCCAAGCATACCGGTATTCTACACCGGAAAAAGGATCAGCGGCATAAGAGATTGATCAACTTTTTTTAATGCCTTATCCCCTATCCTTTTGGGGTAAAAATACACATAAAAAGATATTATTAATTCGCAAATGTCATGCCGAGCTAATCGAACGCAATAACCTTCAATACTTCTATGTAGTTACTATGTTTTGCAATACGGCAGGTGTAACGAAAGGTAACGATTTTGAGGTAAACGGGTTGGAAAAAGTGTGAAGATATTACACAGTTAGCAAGGTGAGACCAGCGAACACCGCCGCGAGTACAATCCGGGCGCAGGCCGTAGCGTCCGAGACCGGATCGTGGTGGTTGAGCTGGATCCCCAAATGATGGCAGACGTTCGGCAGCTACCAAATAACCTCCACAGGATATTGGGCAACCTGTGGATCAGTGCTCAGGATGGCTAAATTCTCCAACTGGGCTTGAGCAACAAGCATACGGTCAAAAGGGTCTCGATGATGATTTGGAAGGGTGTAAACATGGAGAGCATGGCTCATCTGTATAGGTAAACTCTGAATAGCGTTGGCAGTCAATTGGTCCGGGATAAAACGCTCTGGATCATCAGGGAGTCGCAGTCTACCGAGTTGAGCTTTAATAGCTATTTCCCAACCAGAAGCGGCGCTGAGGAACAAATCATTATTCCCATCACTGATAATCTCGCAGACATGCGAAGACAACTTAGGACTGTCTATAATCTACCACAGGAAGGTGTGGGTATCCAATAGCACTTTCATTGTTCAAATTCTTTCAAAACAGATTCAGGTAATGGCGCATCAAAATCCGACGATATTATAATCTTCCCCTTGGCACTTCCCGCGACACGACGGGCCAACCTTTTTCCTATCGGAACTAAACGCGCGATAGGTTTTCCTGCTTTGGCAATAATAATTTCCTGTCCATTCCCCACTCTCGCCAAAAGTTTAGAAAAGTGGGTTTTTGCCTCATGAACATTCACCTGCATTGGCATGTGCATTCACCTCCATTGCTAAAATAACAGACTAAGTTTTAGACTAAGTCAAGGCACATTATCAGGTTTTGTCCCTCTGGGCCGCAAGTACTATCCGGGCGCAGGCCGTAGCGTCCGAAACCGGATCGTGGTGGTCCAGATGAATCCCCAAATGATGGCAGACGTTCGGCAACTTTGTTGGATTGAGTCCCCATTGTTTTCTGGCAAGAGCGACAGTACACTGGAAAGGCACGGAAGGCGGCTCCAGGCCGCTGGCTTTACAGCACGCGTTTAAGACAGAGCGATCAAACGCGGCGTTATGCGCGGCCAGGAAGGCCGCTCCTTCGAGGATTGGCTCCATTGCGGGCCATATTTCGTCGAAATGCGGCTCATCGGCGACCATTGGCCAGGTAATCCCGTGAATGTGCGTAAACTCGAAATCTCTTCTTGGCGGCCGGATCAGGCTCGATTTCGTGGAAACAATTTTACCTCCCTCGACCCGTACCAGCGCGACGGCGCAGGCGCTGTCACGCCATCTGTCAGCGGTTTCAAAGTCAATGGCGACAAAAGTATCGGAATTCATGAAACATCCCATGGCGCTACGAATTTTGGAATAGACCGATAAATTGCGTCTACCTTTAATTGGACTTCTTTTCTCTTTGTGCCGTCCCCGCAAAATATCTTCAGTGAGACGGGAAACTGCTTTTTGCTTTTATTAAGCATCACAATTTCGAAGCAATCTCCCCTGTCATGTAGGAATTTGAAGGGGTAATCATTCTTTTCAGCAAGGAGTGTCGCCCGGTATACCTCGTCAAATGTTAAAGGAATCTGTTTAAAACATAGATCCAGATGCTCCGAATCAATATTTACGCCGAGTTCATTTGCAAATGCCTCTATTTTTTTTCGACCGCAGTTGATAGTCCTGTAGAGTCTCCCTTCTGAGATGTCCCGGCATTCCCGATCAATATAGCTGATAAAAGCCTGACCGAATTCTTCCTTCCAGCCGGGAGCCGCCCTATTCTTCCGGCGTTGATATTTTTTCAACCTTTCATAATTTATAATAGCCCTTTTCATCCCTCGAAAGATAGACGATCTCCTGTTGGCATGGTCGAGATCGCGCAATATAATAATTTTGTACCGGCGCATTACCGCGTCTTCCAGGAGTTCGATATCGGCCGGCGTGAGGGTGAGATTTGGCCCGTCTTCTTGTTCGGTAAGATAGGACACGCTTTCATGAAAGGCGACTTCCGGTATCTCTCCGGAGTTTTCAATCAACTCCGCTTCGTCCTGCAAATAGTCTTCTTGAGAATCCATTAGCGCCATAACATTAGTGCCATAAATTGTTTTTTAAAAAACTGTTGAAAGTGCGTTTAAGGTATGAAAGATCATGGTTATGGTATCTTTAAGATGCCATAAGTTCCAACTTTTCTAAGAACATAGGTATCATTTTTAACTTGAAAAGTAAAACGGCAAGATCTGCTTATTCTACCTTCCCTATTGAAATGTTGACACATGACACTCCTGTAAAATATACTATTACAATCGAAGATACTAGGAGGAGGCTATGATGATAAGCTGATGAAATACGAAATTGAACTTAAACCAACGTCATTAAAAGATTGCAAAAAAATCCCAAAGCATCAATTAAAGCGCATTTTTAAACAGATTGAAAACATGTCCAATGATCTTAAGGGAGATGTTAAACGTTTGACAAACTTTACTCCAGAATATCGATTAAGAGTGGGCGATTATAGAATCCTTTTTGAGACAGAGAAAAGTAAAATAATTATTTACCGAATACGTCATCGTAAAGATGTTTATAAATAACAGAGGGGTAAAATGATGGATTTAAATCCTCAAATAATTAAAAAAGCCGGCAAGAAGGAATTTGTAATTCTTCCATATGAAGATTTTTTGAAGATTCAGGAAGAATTAGAGAATTATGACGACCTTCGTGTTCTTCGTGAAGCTAAAGAGAAGGAAGGTAACGCTCCTACCATAAGCCTCAAAGAAGCCAAAAAGAAATTGAATTTAGAATAGCAAACAAAGCAATTCCAAAAGCATTTCTTCTTTGGTGGAACTGTCCTCTTGCAGGTGTAAGTATTTTTTGCTTTCTATCAAGAAAAGAGTTTGTAAATAGCAGATTGGAAAAAGTGTTAACGCAAGTAAGTGGCTACTTTGCAAAAAGTCACATTTCCCTGGAAACGTTTGATCGATAAATAGCCAGCCCGAGCCCCCCTCCGATAAGCAGCAAAACAGCTTCAAGCCCATGAAATCTCAAAAAGGCATATATATAAAGACCGGCCATATAGTTGAAACGGGACACACCCGCGTATTCTATTGACGGCACATGTTTCACCTCAACATGCACTCTGCCTTCTTTGATCCGCACCTTCAGGAAGTGAAAGAAATAATGGTTCGGGTCCTCCCCGTCCAGCGTCGTACCCCCTCCTCCGGTGACCGTATAGGGAATTCCCTTCCATCTCCCTTGAAAATAACCGTGAATGTTTGAGGCAAAAATGTGGGTGACGTGGTACTTCGAAAAAAGTCTGATAAGATCGTCAGAGGATTCTTCCGGTAAGCAGTGTATACCTCTCGGGTTATAGAGAGGCGTGTGCATAAGTATCATACGTATGTCATGGCCCCGGGATTTTGCCAACTCTTCCTTAAGCCAGTGCATTTGCAGGCGATCAAGTCCTGTCCCATTCGCATCATCCAGAACTATAAAGTAGTTCTTGCCGACCTCAAACGAGTAATAAGACGGACCGAATATTTCATGGTACAGGGCGCGCCCCTTTCCATAAAGTTCGTGATTGCCGATGGCCGTAAGGAGAGGTATGGCCAGGTTGTCTCTCGCCTGTTGAAGGAAATAGCGGTACCTTTCTTTGTTGCCACTGTGAACCATGTCGCCAAGACTGACGGCAAAGGCCATATCAGGGTCATGATCAATCAATTTGAGGAGATTTTCAAACACGGATTTGCTGTTACTGTTGTCCCCAAAAAGCGCAAACGAAAAATTGCTTGGATCAGCCACCTTGATCTCTTTTAAGTTGATGGTGTTCCATTCATGGGCCGGTAGAGGTGAAAAGTGTGCCCACACCTCAAAACCCGACAGGAGAAAAATGCAAAAAATCAGAGAATAAAATTTAACAGGATGGTTTCTCACAATGTCGGAAACAATGGACATAAAGAAAAATCTCCCCACGGTTTATATGCTAAAACTCAGCGAACACGAAACCACCATCAATGTCTTTAAAAACCGGTTTTGGAAACAGTGTCCTGTATTGGGCATAATGCTTGGTTTTTGCAATGAGAACTACCCGTTTTTCTCTGTTAGACATTCCAACCAGCTCTTTGAACTGCTCAAAGGTCAATAAGCGGCGCTTTGAGTCGTCGTAGCCCAGTCCGTATTCCAATTCTCCGGTACTGTTGAGCAGAAAGACGTCGTCGCGCTTGGAAAACCAGCACACAGCGCGCACCATGCCCTCGTCCGAAACAAGTATGGTATCCGGCAGGACCTTGTCGGCATGACGCAGTAAAAATTTGCCGGGCGCTTTTTTTGCCAGGGACTGATCGGGCATAATAAAATGCGCGCTGAACATGAAGAGCAACGGAGCGGCACAGTAAATAATAAGTTTTTGCCGGGAACCCGCTGATCTGGCAGCGAGCACGGATAACAGGGCCCACATCAGAAGTCCGACCACCCCGAAAGCCCATTTCCATGTTTCTTTCGGGCCATAGACCCTGAAACCGGGGAAATCCGAAACCTGGCTTGCGACAAGTATGATCGCAAGAATCGCCGTTATCATAGCAAGGGATAACGCTCCAATATTGAACCCCCTTCTCTTACCAGCCTCAAGGTAACGCATAAGTCCCACCGCTATGACTATGGCAAGGGGTTGAAAGCAGGGCAGGATGTAGGTCGCGAGCTTGCCATGTGAGGCCGAGAAAAACAGGAAGGGGAAGAGAAACCAGCAGACGGCAAACCGAACGAGAGAATCCTTAAATCGTGTTTCCGCCACACCTGAAATAGCGACAGGGAAAAGAGCTGTCCACGGCAGCGCCCCGCCTATAAGTACGGGGATGAAATACCAGAACGGGTGAGGGTGCTGGGGGTGACCGGACATAAACCGTTTGATGTGCTCCACCCAGAAAAAATAGCGCCAAAAATCGGGGTCGCGGAGATGAATCATCACGGACCACGGCAGTGCAACCATGACAGCGGCGACAATCGGTATCCAGCAAACCCTGAACAGTTCTTTCCACTTTTGTTCCCAGATCATAAATGGCAAAATTGCCACCGCGGGTACCGCAAAAGCGATGAATCCCTTGATAAGAAATGAAAAACCGCAAAAGGCCCCGAACAACACGAGGAAAACCGTCCTTCTTAGCAACTCTTCTTCCATATAGGCAAAGAAGAAAAAAATCATGGCCCCTGTTATGAACATAGAAAGAAGGCTGTCCAAAACGCTAAAAGTGCCAACGCCTAAGACTTCCAGACAGGTAAGAAATGCCGCGGCGGCAAGAATTCCTATCGAATGCCCTCCCGCGAATCTTCTCACAAAAATGAAAAGGAGCAGCGCGGAGATCCCCGTTGCCATGGCCGACGGGAAGCGTACGGCAAAGGCGTTTTCGCCGAACAGCATTATTGACACCGCGTTAAGCCAGTAACCCAGCACCGGTTTCTCGAAATATCGGAGCCCATTGAGGTGAGGCACAACCCAGTCTTCCGAGGCGAGCATTTCACGTGGGATTTCGGCGTACCGGGTCTCGTCGGGAATAATGATCGGCCGTACTCCGAGCGGAAGGATGTAAAGCAGGAGGAAAAGCCCTATGACCGCGGCGGAAGATTTTTTCATGATTCAATGTGCTTTGTGTTAAGCCTACTCGGTTCCTGACAGGCGACCCATCCCTCCCTCCCCGGAATTTCCCGCGCGACAATGGCCGAACGGCCAATCGGCGAGGAGTTTTTAAGAAAAGTCCCCAAGGGCACGAAAGATGCCCCTCTCGACAGGGCCATTTTCAAAAACATGTCGAACATATCGACACAGGCAATGCCCTCAACCTCGGCATGGATAGTAAGGACATTGAGCTTTTCCGGTTCAAGGAGTGACAGCATGTATTCATTATAATTGCCTTCTGATATTCCCTTATGCCCGACTACTTCATCATAAGTTGGCAGGGTTACGGGTATCTGGGGTTGAGATAGCTCATTTCCGTCTACAATCGGACGAAAGATGCTTTCTCCCCTGCAGTCACTGTTGTATTCAAAAGCAAATTTTGTTTTACCCATAAGCACGCTGTCATTACATTTCCATCCAGGAACCGCGGAACATGACGGCGGGCTGCCGAGGATACGCGTAAGGAGTTCAACGCCTTTGTTCAGGGAGCGATAAACAGCTTCGGCGTCCATGGTATCAATGTGGGCCTGCCACGCGCGATGGTCCCACGCATGCAATCCTACTTCATGGCCGGCATCCGACGTAGAGCGTATAATGCCCTTCAGCCCCTTTCCTATAATCGGGCCCGGCCACAACGTACCTCTCAGGAGGATATCCCATCCGTAGAGTCTTGACGCCCTCGTTCTCAGCATCTTCAAGAAAAAATTCGGTCTGATAAGCCGCCAGAGGTGACGGCCCATATTATCCGGGCCAACAGAGAAAAAAAATGATGCCTTGATGGAGTGCTCGGCAAGAAGCTTACAAAGATTCGGAACACCGTACTTTGTCCCCCTGAAGGTATCAACATCAATCCTCAAGCCGATCTTCATAAGACACTGCTCTTAGCCAACCTGTCATGCCCGGCAAGAGAAAACACCCGGGCTTCATCACGCGGCGTTTCATGGTTGACCTCGAATTCTGCCGATCCGACGGCTTCACGCAAAAAGAAATCAAGCGTTCGTTCAACAGACTGTTCAAGCCTTACGGTGGGATTCCAGTTCAACAGCCGCTTGGCATTTCGGATGCTCGGCTTCCTGTGTTGAACATCCTGGTATCCTTTACCGTAATAGGACCCGCTTTCCACCTCACGAAAACCGGCAAAAGGAGGAAACTTTGCACGCAGGGGATGCTCCTGGAACTTTGATACCAGTATCTCCGCCAGTTCCTTGATACTGACTTCATTATCAGGATTGCCTATATTTATTACCCGTCCATCGCACACACCGTCCCTGTTCTCAATGATCCTGTACAGAGCCTCTACACCGTCCGAAACATCCGTAAAACAGCGTTTCTGGTTCCCGCCGTCAATAAGCTTGATCGGAGTCCCCTCCACCAAATTTAAAATCAGTTGCGTAATAGCGCGTGAGCTCCCAATACGGGCGGCCGCGAGACTGTCGAGTTTCGGCCCTATCCAGTTGAAAGGTCTGAACAGAGTAAACCTGAGTCCCTTCTCCTGGCCATAGGCCCAGATAACCCTGTCGAGAAGCTGCTTGCCACAGGAATAAATCCATCGCTGCATCCGGATCGGACCAAGGATTAACCTGGAATTGTCTTCATCAAAAACCTCTTCATCGCACATGCCGTACACTTCCGAAGTAGAAGGGAATAAAACCCGTTTCCCATACTTTACACAATACCGGACAACCCTCAGGTTTTCTTCAAAATCGAGTTCGAACACCCTGATGGGGTTGCGCGTATATTCGATAGGCGTGGCAATGGCCACCAGGGGGATCACGATATCGCACTTCTTGATATGGTATTCGATCCATTCACGATGAATAGATATGTCCCCTTCATCGAAATGGAATCCCGGCCTGCCCATAAGGCGCTGGATGGAGTCCGCCCCGAGGTCCATGCCATGCACTTCGTATTTACCGCTTTCCAGGAGCCGTTCACCAAGGGCATTGCCGATGAATCCGTCAACACCCAGGATAAGAACGGTTTTCTTTCTCAGCGCCTCCGCACTCCGGGCCGCGGACGGACCGAATTTCATGCCCTCAATAAGGCCGAGATTCTCCGCAAGCTGTGCCCCGCTCATGTAAACGCCGCCCTCGGTCTGGCCGAAATCCACCCGCACGGCCCCCTCCCGGCACGTAATTATTAGAGGGTCCTTGGAAAGAACAGTGCCCGGGCATGTCTCCCGGCCATTTCCCGGCATTTCGGTTACCGCCCAGAAAAGGCACTTCCTGACACCCGCATAACTAAAAGCGCCGGGATAAGGTCTGGTTACAGCTCTGACCAGGTTTCTGACATCGGAGGCGGTTTTGTTCCAGTCTATCTCCCCGTCCTCGGGACGGCGGCCGCTGAAATAGCACGCCCTTGCATGATCCTGAGGCTCGCGCGGAGCGGTTCCGTCCTTTATTCGGGGCAGAATCTCATCAAGCATGCCGGACGCGGCGTTTGCCATCTTTGTATAGAGGGATCTTGCCGTGTCGTCATCGGAGATTCCAACCTTTTTCCGGCAGACAATATCTCCGTCATCCGGCCTTGGCGTCATGTAATGAAGGGTTACTCCGGTTTCCTTTTCGCCGTTTATCAGCGCCCAGTTGACGGGGCACCTGCCGCGATACTTGGGCAGGAGGGAGCCGTGGAGGTTCAGGCAGCCCGCATGTGGTATGTTGAGAACGGACGGTCCAACCATATTGCGGTAATAGAAAGAAAAAAGTATATCCGGTCCAATCTCCCTGATTTTACTAATCCATAGCGGATGGTTGATGTCCTCCAGGGCAAAGACCGGAATATTCCGGGACGCGGCAAGCTCCGCAACGGAATCAAACCAGATGTTCTCCCCTGGATCGTCCTTGTGTGTAAACACCGCCGCAATCTCGAACCCGTTCCTTAAAAGCGCTTCAATGCCACCGCAACCGATGTTGTGATACGCCAAAACAATAGCTTTCATAGTGTCTCCCAAAATATGTTGTTATTACTACTTTGATGAATTCGCAAAAAGTCTTTGATGACCAATCAAGCGAATTGAAGACTTTTTGAGAATTCATCTACTTTTATCCCTGCTACTTATTTCTCCCTATAACCTGTTCTACAAAATAGCGGGGACGCGCCCTGACGTCATTGTAAATACGCCCGACATATTCACCGAGTAATCCCATTCCAATGAACTGAGCGCCTATAAAGATGAATAGAATAGCAAAAAGCGTAAATATCCCCTCGGCGGCCCACTCCGGTCCGTGAATTAATCTCATCACGAAGAGGAATGCCCCGAAACCTATTCCAACAGCAGATGTAATTCCGCCAAACACGCTCAAAAGGCGAAGCGGAAAGGTCGTCATGCAGGTTAACAGATCAAACTGAAGGTTTATCAGCTTCCATAATCCATACTTTGAATCGCCGTTAGAGCGTCTATCGTGACGCACCCTTATTTCCGTCGTCTTTCGGGCAAATCCGTTTGCAAGGACAGGAATAAAGGTACTCCGCTCGTGACACCCAAGTATGGCCTTCACAATGTGACTTCGATAGGCCCGCAGCATACAGCCATAGTCGTGCATCATCACCCCTGTGGCTTTTTGTGCCCCCTTATTAATTATAAAGGAAGCAATCCTTCGAAACAGGCTGTCACGCCTTGATGAACGGACGCTCCCGACAACATCAAATCCCTCCTTGATCTTGTAAATCAGCTTTGGAATTTCTTCAGGCGGATTTTGCAGATCAGCGTCGAGGGTAACGACAATTTCACCCTTCGCCTCCGCAAATCCTGCCATTACCGCAGAATGTTGGCCGTAATTCCGGTTCAAAAAAACCCCGACGATTTTTCCGGGGTTCTGTGCTACCGCCCCCCTGATTTTCTCTGCCGAGCGGTCAACGCTGCCATCATCAACGAGAATAATCTCAAAAGACTCTCCTGTGCCGCCGCACGCATCCAGGCACCGCCTGACAAGTTCTTCAAGATTGTTTTCTTCATTAAAGACAGGGATAACAACAGACACTAAACCCCTGTCTACCGTGCCCGCGTTATCGTTGATTTCATCACACATTCCCTATTCCTCTTTTCCTTTAATCTTCCAGGCTACAAGCTTGTCCATGCTCTTTTCCTGCCACGAATAGATCTTTTCTCTCAAGGTCGGCTGACCGCCAAGTTCAACCGGTAAATCAGTAAGCAGCTTCCCGAGGCCCTTGCGGTCTGACACCAGCACCCGGGGCCCACTGCCTGACTCGATGAAGCCCCGTACCGCCTCGGAATCTTTGAGGACCCTGACAGATTCAGGGAGATCCAGATAAAACAGTGTGTTGGTATAAACCTTGCCGTAAAATGCGATATCTTTTGGCGAAAGTTCCGCTGCCCGGGCCTTTAATTCCATGGCAAATGGCCGTTCACTGCGGTAGGCCTCAAGACTCTCTTGCTGCCAACAAAAAAATCCCCCCATGAGAATGGTGGCCGCTATAATCAGATGAGCCGCGTTCCGGCCGCTCCCGGTGAAGTTTGCCGGCAACCCGGGACGAAGGCGCCCAAGAATCAAGGGAACAAGGGCCAAAAGGCCCACTACCGGAACGGCCGGCGTGAGATCGCCCGGCGGCACAAATCCCAAGTGTTTCTCGAGGATGGGCCAAATGGCGGGACTGACAATCTCAATTACCGCGATTAGGGCAAAGAAACCTGTCTGGAGACCGAGGCCCAAACGTTTCCATCCTGCGTTCGTCTCCGTGTTTAAGAACACGGCCATAAATAGGGCGCAGAAAGGAAGAATCGGAAGGATATAGTAGACCCTTCTTGAACCGGACGCGGTGAAGAAGAGAAATATAAGGAGCGTGGCCACTGAAAGCCATTTAGTCTTTTGGTCCATGTCCTTTAAAGAGCTCAACATTCCCGCAATTGCCGCTATAAACAACGGCGCCCAGGGCAAAAGAAGCTCCGGGAGATAATATAGATACACATAAAAGGGTTCCTTGTGATCAATGGGCTGGAAATAGCGGAGTATGTTTTCCTGGAACACCAGGGCAAGTCCACTTGACTGGTACCCTTCCCGGGTTGTCATAGAGGCGTAAATGAAGGGAGCAAAGTAGACGGCGCAACCAATTGCCAGGGCAAAAAAGTGGGAAACAGACAGCAGCGCGCGCCGGCGCCGTCCCTTTAGCAAGTCGGGAAGCACTCCCAGGATCGGAATCACCACCGCGGCAAGCCCCTTGTTGTGCGCGCCCAGAAAGCAGATGAGGTAAAAGACAAGATAGGTACAGAAATTCGGTTTTTCCCGCCGGGACCAGTACCAGGCGACCGCCAGGACAATGGCGGCAAGATTCTCCATGTCCGCGGCCCCTGTCCTGGACCATAGTAGAACGCCAAAGGTGGTAAGGAGAATCCAGCCCGCTGTCCTTCCCACCTTTTCCGACCACAGTTTGCGGCCCAGGTAGACCGTTGCCCAGAGCCCCAGTAAAAAAGGAAAAGCGCAGCCGTCCAAAAAACCATAGCAGACAACGTGTGTTCCACCGTGTGAGCTAAAGCTTTCCTGTCACGACTCTCGTCTTCCAAGACATAGGACGGATCCCTCCTTATGGCCGGACATAGTGTTAATAATTTTGACTCGCTCATTGTCTTAAAACGTCCTTTACCGCGGCTACGACATCGTCCACGTCTTCCCCGGTCATGTCCGGGAAGAGTGGCAATGAGCATATCCGGTCGGAATTCCATTCGGTATTCGGCAGCATGCCGCGGGAAGTGCTCATTGATTCAAGATAGTATTTCTGAAGGTGGACGGCCCGGAAGTGAAGCCCCGTTCCGATATTCTTCTGTTTTAACCTCCGCATAAAATCGTCCCGGCTGATTCCGGCTCTGTCAATATCAAGACGCACTATAAAAAGGTGCCAGGCGTGCTTTATGGCATAGGGGGGGTCTGATAGGGGAAAGATTTCATCTATCCCGGAGAGACGCTCACGATATCTCATGGCCAATTCAGTTCTCTTCCTGTTAAACTCATCAACCCGTGCCAACTGACTCAATCCGAGTGTTGCCGATATGTCCGTCATGTTGTATTTGTACCCCGGCTCCAGTACCTGGGCTTGGGGAGACCGGCCCTGTGTATCGCGGTCATATGCATCAACGCCGAGCCCATGAAACTTCAACCGGCGAATGTGCTCTAAAAGAGACTGGTCGTCCGAACAGAACATCCCGCCCTCTCCCGTGGTGATGTTCTTAATGGGGTGAAAGGAAAAAATTGATGTTCCGGTACAACCGACTCGCTCTCCCATATATTCCGTACCTAAAGCGTGTGCCGCATCTTCCACAATCGGGAGATCTCTGTCGGCAGCGAGCCGACGGATGGGTCCCATATCAGCAGGTGCTCCGGCGAAGTGCACGGGGATGATCAATTTTGTCCTTTCGGTTACACACTCTTCTATTGAATCGCGGGAGATCATGAGCGTGTCCCTGTCAATATCAGCGAATACCGGCGTAGCCCCGGCCAACACAATAAGATTGACCGTGGACACCCAGGTCATGGACGGTGTGATGACTTCATCTCCCGGCCCTATGTTAAGAGCATGAAGCGCGATATGCATTCCCGCTGTTGCCGAAGACAAGGCCACTGCCCCCTTACAACCAACATACTCGCAAAACATCCGTTCAAATTCCGCACTCTTGAGGCCGGTCGTAATCCATCCTGAACGAAGCACTTCGGCCACAGCGGCCACATCATCGTCCGATATAGACGGACGAGAAAACGGTAGGACATCGCGTCTCATTTGCTTAATTCTCCTAAACAGCAGGCATCCCCTTACCCACAAATCCAAGGGATTATGGTGTTACTTACAAAACAGGAGGTTAACTAAAGATTACCGGAAGATTATTTTTTGTTAATGTTGGGTAAAAAAACAGGCGGACTTAGTGGGGAAGAGACGATTGGGGAAGGGTCACAGTGAATCTGCTTCCCTTGCCTGGGTAACTTGCGGCAGTGATGTCGCCGCCATGGGCCCGAGCTATGGCCTGGGCCAAGCTGAGGCCCAGACCGATACCGGGCTGTGACCGGCTTTGATCGCATCGGTAAAATCGTGTGAAGATATGGGACAGATCGTCCTTGGATATTCCTATACCGGTATCACTTACGGATATGACAACCTGTCCTTCATTCGGTTCAACAGAAACCGTAACAGTTCCTCCGGACGGGGTATACTTCACCGCATTGTCCAGAAGATTGACTACCATTCTTTGAATCCTCTGGATGTCTCCATAGACAATAGAGTTATCAGATGCCCTGAAAATGAGAGTAACACCCTTATCTTCGGCGGTCGGCTGGAAAAGTTCACAAGCATCTCGAACCAACCCGGCCATATCTGTCTTTATCATTGTAAGGTTACTTGCTCCTGACTCGGCCTCTGAGATATCGAGCATCGTGTTTATCATTTCCAAGAGGCGGTCGCATTCTTCTACGGTGTTAGCAGCCATGGCCGTATACTCGTCCATGGACTTGCCGGTAGCCAACGTCATTTCAGCGATTCCACGAATTCTGGTAATCGGGCTACGCAAGTCATGGGCGATATTGTCGGTCATTTCTCTCATCCCGGCAACCAGCGCGTCAATGCGGTCCAACATGACGTTGAAAGTGGTCGCGAGTCGGTTAATTTCGTCACCCCTGGCTTTCACGGAAACCCTCTGTTCAAAAGCGCCTTTTGATATATCCAACGCTGTTTGAGTCACTTCCTCGACTCCTACCAGGGCCCGCCTGGCCATAAACCACCCGATTATAGCGCCAAGGACTATCAAGATAGGCATTGTTGCGCCGAATATCTTGCGGAATATCGCAAGAAGTCGTTGATTATCCTCCAGGGATTCCCCTATTTGCAGAATTTTGTCCGGGCCTATAATGCCATAAATGATCCGTACTTCATGTCGACGTTCAGGAATGATAAGAGTTTCAAATACATGGTCGGCGCCATTTCTTAACTGCTCCAAGGCAGTCCTCCCTATGCCCAAATTACCCCAGGATGACATATTTGATGAGAAAACCTCCTTCCCGTTCTGGGTCACAATACGGAAAAATGTCTTGTCCACTCCCTCAGACTCAGCTTCAAGAACCAATGCGGTCTTGAGCGTTTCGATCCCTTCCATGGATAAGAGAGAAGAATACTCTGGGATTTCGTTCAAAAGGTCCTGATCCATACGCCCTTGAATAACGGATGCCGCAAGGAGGTAAAAAGTGAGAAAGGCGGCAAATGACGAAAGTAAGAATATCCCCGCATACCAGAAAGCCAATCGGAATGCCAGTGTTTGCCGCAGGCTAAGTATTTTCTTTAAGTACATATCCCGCTCCGCGGATGGTGTGAATAAGCTTTGTCCCAAAACCTTTATCAATTTTATCTCGCAATTTGCATATATGCGCTTCGATCACGTTTGTCTGCGGATCAAAATTATAGTCCCAGACATGTTCCAGGATCATGGTTTTGGAAACCACTGTTTCCCAATTGCGCATAAGATATTCAAGTATGGCAAACTCACGGGGTTGAAGATCAATCTTCTTGCCCCCTCTTTTAGCCTCACGGGTTAGAAGATTGATAGAGAGATCGGCAACCGTAAGGCTGGTTGGCTCTGACGTAGCGCCTGCTCTACGTATCAATGCCTGTATCCGAGCTAAAAGCTCAGAAAAAGAAAACGGTTTGGTCAGGTAGTCGTCCCCACCCTTTTGAAGGCCTTTGACCCTATCATCTACCGTTCTCTTGGCACTCAATATAATTACAGGGGTTTTGATTTTTTGCCGCCGCAACTCTTCGATCAGTGTCAGCCCATCAAGTTTGGGCAGCATGATGTCTATGATTGCCGCGTCATAAGGCTCGCTGAGTGATAGGTGAAGCCCGTCCTCGCCATCCGCGGCATGGTCAATGGCAAACCCCGCCTCTCTCAGCCCCTTTAAAACAAAGGAGGCAATCTTCAGATCGTCTTCCACCAACAGTACTCGCATATCAAATATCTACCCGGAATCTCCCCAGAGTACTCTATTACGTCTATTTCGTCCTGGATATAGCTTTTTTTAGATTCGATATCATCCACTTAACACCTTTTCGCGAACGGCGATCCCGAGACCTCTGTCCGTTGATCGCTATTGCCAGGCTCAAATACTCCCCGCCCTCTTCGAACATCAGGCGTTTCTCCACCATCATAGCACAAAACGACCGGAACTGACGCTCCTCTAACTGGGAAAACCGTTCAAGGATCTTTGGAAGAGATTGCCGTGTACGGCAGAAGAGATAGACCTTGCGGGACACGCCTGTGAGGCGATGGGTCAGGTTTTCCGCGTTGTATCGTCGTTGGCGGATGATCAAGAAGTCTTTGCCGTCTTCATAAGTTAAAATGGGGGGGCACAAAGGCCCTTTTAGTAGATCGGAATATGATTTTTTCCATTCGTCGACCCTGGTCATCACCGGCTTCCATAGCCTCTTCTGCTCCCGGAGTTTGCCTCGATACCCCTGCACCATGAAACGGGTGTTCTTGTGAATTTCCGGCGGAAACAGAGTTCTGTAATTTGGATGGTTGAATACGGCGTTGATGGCGAACTTTTGGGGATTCTTCCATACAGGGCTCTCAAACCCGAGCCAAAAACGAGACGTTTTGAGAGGATAATAAGGAAGGACAAAATCGAGTGCCCGGAGTGTTTCGGCCACGTCTTGTTCGTCAGACCCCGGAAAGTAGAGGATGAGGTTTGAGATGTTGGCAATCCCCAATTCCTCGCAGTGTTTCATGACTTCTATATTTTCGATTGCAGTAGTACCTTTGTGCATCTTATTCAAAAGACTCGTACTCAGCGCCTCAATACCGATCTGGACCTCGCGCATGCCCGCGTCGCGCATGGCCTCAAGCGTTGAAAACGGCGTGGATGCTCTGATCTCTCCAAACAGGGTAAGATCTTTGCCAAGTGCTTGCAGGCCCTTAAAGACTTTTTCCGATTTCTTCACCGGAAGGAGGTTATCCATAAAGGTAACGGAAAGGACCTGGTGTCGCGAGGTTAATTGATCTATTTCAGATACGACCTTTTCCTCTGATTTTGATCGGTATCCATCCCACTGGAGATTGAGGTTGCAAAACGCACACCCGCCCTTGCGGTTCCACCAGCATCCTCTGGAGATTTCCATAGGGAGTGTGGGGAAAAAAATCTTGTTCGGGGGGAATGTTTTCAGCAGCGCGAAATAGTCGTCATAATCAGGTGTCGGCAATTCATCCAGACCGGCAATCTGATGGTGCGCAACGGGCATTGCATCATCGTCTTTCGTGTGTTGTGACACAAGACCGGGGATAGCAATGGTCCGCATGTCGGCATTGGCTTGCATGGAGCGAACGAGTTCGTAGAGCGGGTACTCCCCTTCCCCATTGACTACAAAATCTATATCCCCAAACTTTTGGAGAATGTCTCGCCCTAATTCGCCGGCACACGCTGAGCCACCGATTACAATCGGTATCTCAGGGCACCGCTCTTTAATACCCCGAATTAAATAGAGGCTGGAGGTGAGTTGGCATAGACAAACAGAAAAACCGATAAGACCGTAGCTGCTCCAGTCTATAGTATTGAGCAAGGTGTTTGAGGTTTTCCGCAATTGAGACAGCAACGCGTCAAAACCGGTCTGTTTAAAGATCGGTTTTTTGCCTCCTGCGCGGCGAAAAAATGTCTTGATCCGTGCGGAGTGTTCCGGGAAGAGGAGCGCCGCATAGAGTGATTCCGCGACCCATGTCTTTTCAGAGATCGCCTGATAGCACTCGTATCCGATTGACTCTGCAATCCGGAGATAGAGGTGCAGTGCATCGACTTTGAGATCAGGGATTTTGTCTTGGAGAAATGCCTTCAAAGAGCCAAGCTGAATGGAGGGGCGGTTGTAAAAAGGCCAGGGAGAAGATATGAGAGCTATTTTTTTCATAAATTCAGTTCGAATTTCTCAAAACTTCGATTTACCGTATCCACCATATAAAACGTCGGAGCGCCATCCTTGCCCATAATCTCTCCCGGATTTAAGAAATCGGTGTCCCCGATCTTCCTGTGAACAGCGGTATGAGTATGACCATAACAAACCAGGTCATATTTACCGCTTAGCACGATCCCTTCCGCAACTTCTTGATAGTGGGTAAAAGCAATGCCGTACCCCCCAAAGTCGACCTGACCGACAGGATCATACAGGGTAATATTGGACAGCTCCGTAAGGGAAAGTTTTGTCAAAAGATACCTGTCCCCATCATTGTTTCCAAAAACGCCGTGAACAGGGATCCCCGGTTTTTCGAGTTCCCTCAGAACAAAAGGCGCGACAAAATCCCCACAATGAATGATCGCCTCGGCCTTCTCTTTGCGTATGATTTCCAACGCCCTTCGCAACTTGTCCAAATGGTCATGACTGTCACTCATCACCGCCACTATCATAATCCGTACTCCTTTTCACACAGTGAAGACTTTAGACCCTGTATTCGTCGAGAAGTGATAGATTTTGTTCCAAGACAAGGCCGCACAAGGATTTTGACCGCAGGCGTAGCCCGGCTACGTCGAGGATCAAAATCCGCGGAGAACGCCGTATTGGAGCAAAATATGCCACTTCTCGATGAATACTATCTTAATCTTGGGTCAAGGGCGTCTCTGACCCCTTCCCCAAAAAGATTAAAAGAAAGAACCGTAATCAGTATGGCAAGGCCCGGAAAGAGTGTGAGCCACCACGCGTCAAAGATGTATACTCTGCCGGCCGTCAAGATATTACCCCAGCTTGGCGCGGGTGGTTGGACACCAAACCCCAGAAAGCTAAGTCCTGCTTCTACCAGGATCGCCGTGGCAACGTCAAGAGTCGCGGCGACAAAGACCGGCGCAAGTGCATTGGGGAGTATATGACAAAAAATGATCCTGCTGTCCCGGGCGCCAAGGGCGCGGGCTGCCCGGACAAAATCTCTCTCTCTCAAGGTAAGGAACTCCGCCCTGACAAGGCGGGCGGTTCCCATCCAACTGGTAATCCCGATCACGACCATAACATTGATGATATTCGGACCAAGAAGGGCGATGATGGTAAGGATAAGAAAAAAGCTCGGGAAACACATCATAATGTCCACGAATCTCATCAGGACGGTGTCAACCCATTTACCGTAATAACCCGCCACCGCTCCGACAAAGATTCCAATCAACATAGATAGCCCCACCGCCACAAATCCTACCAAAAGGGAAATCCTTGCGCCGTAGAGCATACGGCTGAAGACATCTCTTCCCAGGTGGTCCGTGCCTAACTGATGCGCCCATGAAGGGGGCGCCAGCTTTGCAGAAACCGATATCGCTTCGGGATCGTGAGGAGAAATGAGAGGCGCCAAAAAGGCAATTGAAAATACGATAAAGATACAAATCGCTCCCACAATCGCCAGCTTATTTTTCAAAAAATAGTGCCAGAACATAGTAAGTGACTAAAGTGTCTAAAGTTATGGAGTGCGCCTTTCAGCCGTCGTAGCCTTGGCTACTATGGCGAAGTCGGCTCGGCACAGTCAATCTTAAATTGGGGTAACTACTCAGGTTGTTAGGTTCACGGTTCAGAGGTTCAAGGTTAGTGAAGATTAATGAAAGAAAAGTAACCCAGAACCGTGAACCCCTGAACTTTGAACCTGAGCAGTTGCTATCGATCTCATTTTCGAGCTGAGAGTGGCAGATGTGGTTCAAGACAAGGCCGCACAAATGTTTTGACCGGAGGCGTAGCGGCGCTACGTCGAGGATCAAAACATGCGGAGAACGCCGTATTGGATCACATCTGCCACTCTCAGCCGGAAATCAGTAGCGGATTCTTGGATCTACGACCGCATACAAAACATCCGCCAGCATATTACCTATCAGGGTCAGGGCTGCTGAAAAGGTCAATATCGTCATTACTACTGAATAATCTCTTGACAGCACGGCCTGATAAGCAAGTCTTCCAATTCCGGGCCACGCGAAAACGGTTTCAATGATAACCGAGCCACTGATCAGTGTTGGAACCAAAAAACCGAATATAGTCACAATCGGCAGTAACGCATTACGAAGGGCATGCTTGTAGTAAATGTCATCCTCTGAAAGCCCTTTTGCCCGAGCCGTTCGAATGTAGTCCTGTTGTATGACTTCGAGCATACTGGAGCGTGTATAGCGGGATATTGCCGCTATGCCGCCTACAGCCAGGATAATAGAAGGAAGCATTAGATGCCAAAGATGGTCAAGAACAAAGGTAACTACTGTATTGTTTTCTACAGCAAATGACCGCATGCCAAGCACCGGATATCCAAAGCACTTTACAGTTCCGAGTATCAGGAGGTAAGCGAGCCAGAAACTCGGAATCGAAATGCCGAGATACGCCCCAAAGGTGGTCAAGTTGTCGAACCATGAATATCTTCGGGTGGCAGAAAATACCCCAAGAGGAATAGCAACAGAAAAGATAATCAATGTGGCCACCAGGTTCAGCAAGAGTGTGGCGGGGATCCTTTCCGCGATCTTATCCAGCACGGGTTTGCCGTCTTTGAACGAATATAATTTCCCTGTAAAAAGTTTTTTCAACCAGAGCCCGTACTGAACCAGGAGAGGCTTGTCCAGGTCATAGTTCTTCTCCATCTGTTCAATAATCTTGGGAGAGGCCTTGGGGTTCAAAGTAAGACCGATTGGGCTTCCTGGAGCTAAGTGAATGATAAAAAAAGATATAAGAGTGATTCCGAAAAGTATGGGGATATTTTGAAGGAGTCGCCGAATAAGATAATTAAGCATAAGACAAGGTTAAAGTGAACTAAAACCAAAGAAAAATAAGTGAGCTAAAGTTTAAAGTGCCTAAAGTGAGCTAAAGTTAAGGAATGCTGTCATTATATAAGACAAATCATCATCCTTAACCTTAGACACTTCACACTTTAGTCACTTTAGTTCACTTTTATAGCTTTGACATAAGCTCTGCAGAAACTTCTTTTATGCCCGGTTTTCCGTCAAGCTCAATGATCCTCAGCTTGCCACCGGACTCTTTGGCCAGGCTCTTGAAATAGTTTACTGCCGACATGGTGCCTGTTTCTGTATCGTAGTATATCGCATGACGCTTGTCAATCGCCGCCGCATCCTGATCATCGGCACGGGAGGTGAGATCTCCTCCACAAACGCGGCACTTGTCGCCATTCGGCTTGATGGCATCAATATAGATATTGTTCGGGTGGTTGTTATCATTCACACAAAGACGACGCCCCATGATTCTGTCCTTAGCGGTTTGCCGATCAAGCACAAGATCAATAACTACATCAAGGGGCATGTTCTCTGCCTTAAGGGCCTCATCCAATTTTATGGCCTGGTTTTTGTTTCTCGGAAATCCGTCCAGGAGCCATCCGCCTTTGCAATCATCCTGTTTCAGCCGATCGAGAATCATTGGAATGGTGATCTCATCCGGAACCAGCTCCCCTTTGTCAATAAAACCTTTCGCCTTGGCGCCCAATTCCGTTCCACCCTTGATATTTTCCCTAAAAATTGCACCTGATTCAACATGAGCAAGGTTGTGCTTTTGTTTTGCAATTGCTCCCTGTGTGCCTTTCCCGCCGCCATTTGCTCCAAAAATCAAAATGTTCATATGCGCTCTCTCCTTTCACTTTTTGAGACCGAGGCCTCTTTATATATAGACGTAGTTGTAAACAATGCGAGCTTTTATGATTTCTTAAAGAGTCTCGAACTGACCGCCTCTCCTGTTATAGGAATATGACAATTTTGTCAAGGTATTTGAATGCCATATTTCATTTGAATTCTACACTAAAACCCTAAAGAACTGCTCCAGGAATACGATAAGAAGAATAAGCTCTTGTACGCGTAGTATTCTTTGTTAAAATGACGCCGAATAACTCTTTAAAACCTTATGTGAGGGGAGACGCATTTAATGCAACAGAAAGAAACCCCGTGGAATCGAATTATTAAGAAAAGTCGGGACAAATTCAGGTCGGATTTTGACGCAATTCCAGACGGTGTCTTGTCTGTGGATCGTAACTTAAATATCCGTTCGACAAACAAGGCCTTTGCCAATCGCATCGGTCTCAGTCCCACGGCAATAGTCGGTTCTAAATGCTATGAATTAGGAGCATGCACAAAGAAGGAGTGTCATAAGGAGAAAGATTACTGTTTTGCGAATACCGTGTTTAAGTCCGGTCAGGCAGAGATTTTTGTCACGCAGAGTGAAACCGAGGAAGGAAAACCTGTTTACTTTGAAATCCATGTGATACCTATTAAGAGCGCTTCGGCTTACTTTGAACACGTTCTCGTAATACAACGGCATATTACCCAACAGAGAAATTTAGAGAAAAGACTTGAGCATTATAATGAAGAACTGCAAAAACAGGTGGCTGAGCAGACAGGTGAGCTTAAGGCAGCCTATGACGCTCTCCATTCAAAGAAGACGCGGCTTGAAACGGTAAACCGCAAGCTACATAGACTGGAAAAACTCAAGCAAGATCTCACCAACATGGTTATCCACGATCTAAAAGGGCCTCTCTTTGAGATCCTGGCCAACTTGGATCTGTTGAAAGGTGCTGATCTTTCAGAATTTGAACAGGAATATCTTGAATCGGCAATTCTTGGGGCCGAAGAGATGTTCCGCATGATATCCAACCTGCTCGATATTACCCGTATGGAAAAAAGAAAACTTACTATAAAAAAAGAGCGGTTCAATGCTCTGGAGGCAATCCAAGAATCTATTTCAAAGGTAAAAGCACTTTCCCTATTAAAGAATATATCTTTTAAAGCCTTTGTCACTGAAGATAATTCACCTATTATTGAAGCCGATAAAAACATATTCGGCCGGATTATGTCTAATCTTCTCACCAATGCGATTACCTATACTTCAGAGGGGGGCTGGGTCAAGATTGGCGCCTCGCATGACAGCAACGCAGATATGGTTCGCGTAGATGTCGCGGATAACGGATGCGGGATTTCAAAAGAGGCCCAAAAAACGATATTCAAAAAGTTCGAGGTTGCCCAAGACTTCAATGCCACAAGCACGGGGCTGGGCCTTACCTTCTGTCGAATGGCCGTTACGGCCCATAAAGGGAAGATATGGTTGACAAGTAAGAAAGGGAAAGGGGCCACATTTTCATTCTTAATGCCTGCTGCCGGCCACGATAATGAATAAGGAGTAGCGAATGAGTTCAAGAAAAGATCTCAAAATTTTGATCGTCGATGACAAACCAAATATGCGTCGTACTATAACAAATATGCTTCGTCAGATCGGCTATAAAGACATTCGAGATGCTGATGATGGTGATACCGCCATGAAACTTCTCATGAGCCATAAGTTCGATTTTGTGATCTGCGATTGGAATATGCCACGTATGCAGGGAATAGAGGTTTTGAAAAAAATGAGGTCGGATGACACTCTGAAACCCATCCCTTTTCTGATGGTCACGGCAGAAGTGGAAGAAAGCACTGTTGCCGAAGCGGCTGAGACGGGTTTGGACGGGTATATTATCAAGCCCTTCATCCCTGAAACACTCCATAATCAGATGAAAGACATTCTTGAAAAAAGGAAAAATCCCGACAAATTAGAAACCAAGTTTCAATTGGGGATGACGCTGTTCAATGTTGGGCAGTATGACCAGGCAATGAAGGCATTCCAAGCTATTCTACAGACAAACCCTAATTCTCCACGTACATATCATGCAATAGGACAAATATATGAGAAAAAAGATGATATGGATTCAGCTCAAAGTGCCTTCCAAAAGGCTTTGGAGCTAAGTCCCAAGTTCATCAAGGCACATGAACGGCTGGCAAAGATTTACGAAAAGGCGGAAGACCCCCAAAAGGCATTGAAGCATATTGAGGCTGCCCTCAAGATTAGCCCTAAGAATCCGGATAGAAATGTACAACTTGGGAAAATCCAACTAACGCTGGGAGACTCCCAAAAGGCAAAAGAAGCTTTTAATAAAGCGGTCAAATTGGAACCCGATAATGCCGAAAGATTGACCGAAATTGGAGAGGCGTTCTTGGAAACCGGTTATTCTGAAGACGCCACTGAAGCGTTCCAATCGAGTCTCGATCTTAACCCCGAAAATATTCATGTCTATAACCGGCTCGGCATCGCTCTCCGAAAACAAAATAAACATGAAGAGGCAATTTCAGAGTATCAAAAAGCTTTGAAAATCGATCCGGAAAATGAATATGTTCTATTTAATATAGGACGAGCATATCAGGAATGGGGACGCAAAGAAGATGCAATAAAATATTTTAAAAAAGCCCTTGAACTTTACGAAGGTTTTCCAGAGGCTAAAGCAGCGTTGAAAGAATTAGGAGAAAAAGTATAAAGCGAAGAACCAAGTCAACGCCTTTAAATCGATTCCAGTGCTTAAAGAAGTTAATTGCTACAAATGTAAGTATTTTTACGTAACATGGGACCAACAATTCCCTTACGGGTGTCGTGCGCTAAAATTCAAGTCGAAATGTATCCCATCGGAAATGGTGAAAAAAAGTTCAGCGCTTACCTGCCTTTCTTTCTCTCCCAAAGAATCCATAAAAAAGCAAAAAAATAAGTAACTGCTCAGGTTCAAGGTTAAACTGACCCGCCCGCCTCGCCTGAGTGAGAGCGATGGCGGGCAGGTGAAAGAGAGGCCGTCCGAATAAAGCTTTAAGCTCTTCGCTCTTGGCTCTCTTCTCTTGGCTCTAAAAGTGGGTATTTGTGGGCATAGGAAGTATCGGCTATAATCATCTGGACGGCCTCTTTTGTGTTGAGGTTAACCAGGATGGGGCCGACAAGATTTGCGGTCATGTCCTGTGGTCTTCCTTGAGGAATCGTTACAATAACAAACAGATCCAAGGCTGGTTCATCAGACCATTTCATATCATGCAGAATAGCTTCTGAATTTACCTGATAATCAGGTTTAAAAAGGATGGGGTTAGTGATAACAAAGGCCAAACCGGGGTCATCTAATGACTGATACCAAAAAAAGGGGGAATTTTCTTTGTGCTGGAATAGTACAAACCTCTTGTTGTCCGGAAACCCAAGAAGTCCCATAGGCATAGTGATGATCTTTTCCTCTTCTATCTCTATTTCTCCGAACCGAGTGGTTTCAATTTTCAAGGCTATTATCCTTTCCCGTTGCCGCGATAATTTGAGTTATATTAAGAGATCCGTACATCCAAAACCATTAATGATGGGATGACACGACCTTTTACTTATTCTTGCCCGATGTCAACAGATCCGCTGCGTCCAACAGGTCAGACGATGTAATTTGAGCAGCCAGCACGTTTTCCTGTTTAATCCTCTCATATATTTCTTCTCGGTGTACCTCTATATGTATGGGGGCCTCGATCCCGAGCTTGACCTGCCCTCCCTTGATATCGACAACCCTGATTACGATATCGTCTCCAATGGTTATTTGTTCTCCCAACTTCCTTGTCAGAATAAGCATAAGCACCCTCCCTGGCGCGTTTAGTTAAAATTTTCCTCCAGAAATTATAGATAGTCAACAAGACTTACCTGCATAACCTTGCTGGCCGCTGACAAAGCAGCCTGATACGTCGTCTCCTTCTTCTTCAGCTCCATAATAGCCTCAACCATGTCAGCATCTTCGAGCTTTGACAGCCTTTCAGTGTATACAAAAGCGAGATCACCGATAATCCCCTCACGAACATCGAGGCGTATTACTTTTTGTCCGGTATCGGAAACTGTTGTATTTATCTTATTAAAGTGGTTTTCCAGTCGGTCCATTTGCGCTTGAATTCCGTTGACTCCACTGACATCGTTGTTTTGCAGCGCAGTCTTTAGATCAATCAAGGTCTTAAATATGTCATCAGCAGTTCCGTTGGCCCCGAAGACTGTCTCGCCGTCTCTTCCCACCGCTGTATTCATATTTTTTCCGATCTTTACCGAAAAGGGATCGTCGTCACCGTTGTAAATTCCGTTCGTGGCGTTAAAGTCAAAAGGAGCTGTATCTGTTTTTGATCCCGCGAATATATATCTCCCGTTCACATCAGTATTAGCCAAGGACTTCAATTCGTCCAGATAATTTTGAACATTGGTCGCTGCAGTTTGCCGTTCATCAGACCCTACTGTAGCATTTGTCATCTGAACGCATAATGTCTTGGCGTCAGTGATAAGATCATCTACACTGATTAATGCGGACTCAACCGTATTCAGCCATGATCTCCCCGTGTTTATGTTTCTATGTAACTGTTCTATATTTGACCGAGCGGAATGCAGATTAAGCACACTGGTGAGTCCGACGGGATCATCAGAGAGCTTGTTGATCCTTTTCCCGGTTGCCACTGTCTCATTGGCACTGTTCATCTCTTCAGTAATAATGTCTAAGTTCGCTATCATGTTATCATAAAGCGTTTTCGTTGCTACTCGCATGCTATTACACCTTTGTTTTTAGTATCAATTCTTTAATTTTTCAATCCCGGAATTCCTTAATTTTCATTATTATCTTGCATCAATCACCCTCTTGAGCATTTCATCCGAAATGGTGATCAACTTTGCTGCCGCCGCATAGGCATGCTGAAACTTCACAAGGTTAGACATCTCCTCATCAAGGGAAACCCCCGAAATGCTATTACGCAACTCAGTAAGTTTGTCGAGAATAGACGCACTGAATTCCTTCCCCCTTGTGATACTTTCTGATTTGATTCCAATTGAACTAACCAGTGTATGATAATAATCTTCCAACGTGGATGAAACCGTCGTTGATGTAGGTGTCGAACCTCTAC
This sequence comes from Pseudomonadota bacterium, assembly GCA_043818915.1. GTDB lineage: Bacteria > Desulfobacterota > Desulfobacteria > Desulfobacterales. The sequence goes on from JBDRFJ010000013.1 coordinate 26,245, forward strand.
TATATGTCCATCTTTCTATGGATACATCTGTATACTGAAGATCAGCCATGTCTAACGCATTATTGTTATCTCCGACCGCAAAATTTCCGGTGGCATCGATTTGCGCCGCTGCAATATTATCGGTATTGGCAATTACACTATTGACCGCCATGGAAGTTGCATCGTCTCCCTGAAAAAAAGTGTTGATGCCCAAGGCAGCGAGGGCGTTACTGGTGTCATCGGAAAAGCCAAAGGTATAGTTGCTTGCCGCGGTTATTTGGAGTTTACCGCTTGATACCGTTGCAGTAAGGTTGGCATCTATAGCTGTGATAGTAGCGGCCAAAGCGTCCAAAGTTGTTCCACCCGGGTCTGCATCAATTGTTACGGTTGTCGATCCTCCTCCCACCACGTTCCCTGAAGCATCATATAGCCATATCTCGAAAGTTCCATCTGCAACTTTGTCATAAAAATCAAGCCCTGAATCAACGGTGCCTATTTCTTCAGCACTGTTTGTGGCGGCATAGGTCCCTGTTACGGAAGAAAAAGCGTTGAGCCCTACTCCTTGCGTATGGAGGCTGTTTACTTCCCATACAAACGATTTGGCAAGTGCGTCCATATCGGCCTGATACTTGGGAATAATTTCATCTCTCATATCCAACCAGCCTCCAAGCTTGCCACCCGTGATTGAGTCGGTCAGGTCAGCAGTCGAATTGCCGGAGCCCCCCAATTTTACTCCGCCGGCATCCATACTCATATCATAGCTTTCACTTCCCAAGACCAGCACCTGCCCTTTACCTACTGTCACAGTAATTGACCCGTTATCCTGCTCAAACCACTTATTGTCGATATACTTAGATAAATCATTTAGCAGAACATTACGCTTGTCTCTCAGATCGTTGGCGACTCTCTCCACCTCCATTCCTACAATTTGGTTATTGACGTCAGCAATAGTAGCAGTGATTTCATTTATCTTTTCCACGCCATTCGCAATCGATCGAGTCAGGTCCAGGTCAAACTCATCCAAATTATTACTAAGTGCTTGAAAAGCATCAGCCAACAGGATACTCCTTTCATAGAGCATCGCCCGTTCGGTGTCGCCTGAGGGATTACTCGAAAGGTCATGCCAGGCATTCCAGAATTCTGCCATATGCGCACTCAGTCCATTTCCAGAGGTCTCCTTGAATATTCCTTCAAGGACTGCCATGTAATTTTCGGCCGCTTCTAATGAAGCCGTGTCTGACTCGCGTTCGGACATTCTTGCCTCTATAAAGCTATCAGCAATTCTTGTGATACTGGCAACATCCACGCCCCTTCCAAATAATAGCCCGGCATAAATCGCTGGATCTCTATTCTCCAGGCTGATCCTTTGTCTTGAATATCCTTCTGTATGGACATTAGCAATATTATTGCTGGTAACACTAATGGAATACTGCTGACTTAAAAGCGCATCTTTAGCAATATTCAATACAAGGCCTATACCTGACACTTTTATGCCTCCCTATGGAGCAATATGTTATCCTTGGGTCTTCCGTTAAGAGAACATCCGCCATTATATGTAACCTGTGATCTCCCTGTGTTTGCAATAATCGATATTATATCGTCAAGTACTACGATAGAATCTTCAATAATCGACATATTCTCCTTACTACGCGTTTTAATTTCCATCTTTAATCCCATGAGGGTGTGGTAAAGATTTTTAAAGCGTTCACGATCATCAGGTGGAACATAAGGAATTATTTGTGCAAACCAAGATTTTTTTCCCTCTATATGGAATTCAGGAACAATATCACGGACACGTTCCAGCAATCTCTTGCGAAGCGTATTGATATCTGAAACGATAGTCTGTTTTTCCATTGAAACATCCCACAGTTCGTCCATATCGACTTCTATAAGACATTTGCGCTCTCTTTTCAGGCACTCTACAACATCCTTGTATAATAGGACTTTTTTCTGTAAATCACTTTCAATTATGTCTAACTTTCTTTCCATACCCGCCTCGCAGTCTTATAGAGAGCTTTGCACAACTGCCATTTTGAGCGCTGACGCTTCACTTCGTGCCCGTGATGCGGCGTCAGGCTTCAAATTTTAATCCTCGAAATACCCAATGTATTCCTCCGGTTAAAATTTTTGCCTTCCTTGCCTGACGAAAAAATGTCGCGTTGTGCAACGCTCTCTTATATAAATACTATCGGACACAAGGGCTGTTTTCTAAAGCAGTCATTGGTCCTGGCTAGTATACCTTCGGAGTTGCTTGAACAACATTTCGCCCATTCCTAACCCCCTGTCATTTGCAATCTTTTCTGCAACTTTTTGGTCCATCATGGATCGGTATATATCACTTCCGGAGGATGATTCCAAAAAGCCTGATTTAGGAATGCTTTTTCTCATCTCTTTCAACATATTGGCAATAAATATAGCTTCAAAATCCTTACAGGCTTTTTTGAGCCTCTTTTTTTCAGCAGCGTTAACATTGTTCGGCGTATTAGATAATGATGGTGTTGTTTCAGTCGGCACGTCTTTTTCTCCTATAACCAATCCCTCAATTCCTAAATTCCTCAATCCTTACCTTATATAATCTCTATCTCTGCCTGTAATGCGCCGGCAAACCTTATTGACTGAAGAATGGTAATAAGGTCTCTCGGGGTTGCTCCAATGGCATTCAGCGCACGCACCAATTCCCCAATGGTGGTCCCGGCGGGGAGTATGATCAAGTTTCTCTTTTCCTCTTCTGCAACTACATCTGATTCGGGAATAATTACTGTCTGTCCTCCCGGCGCAGTAATTACACCTCCACCTTCAATATTCGTCTGCGCTGTTTCAGCCCCTATAGGAGGAGCAGGTGCAAAGGGGGCTGGCTGATAGACGTTGGCACTCTCTTTAATCGTGATTTGCAGGTTGCCGTGGGCTATGGCTACCGTTGAAATTTTGACCTTTTCACCAATTACGATTGTGCCGGTTTTTTCATTTAGAATAACTCTGGCAACGGCATCCGGTCTTACTTCTAAATTCTCAAGCGATGCGATCATCTGAACGAGATTATTTTTTAATGGAGCAGGAATTGTCAATTTCAGCGTCCCTGAATCCACTGGAAGGGCGAGCTCTGTTTTGAATTTTCCATTAATTACTTTAGCCATTCGCATGGCGGTTGTAAAATCGGGATTGTTAAGGGTAATCGTCAGCTCATCTTTATTTTGAATAGAAATGGGAATCTCTTTTTCAATGGTAGCCCCCCTGGGAATGCTTGCTACCGTGGGATGATTTTTTATAACACCTCCTCCGGCGGCTCCACCAGTAGAAAAGCCTCCCACACAGAGCGGTCCCTGTGACAAGGCATAGACCTGTTTGTCCACACCTCGCAGCGGCGTAAGAAGGAGTGTGCCGCCTAAAAGACTCTTGGCATCACCTATTGAAGATATAACTATATCAATTTTATTTCCTATCCTTGCAAACGGGGGCATCTTGGCGGTCACAATAACCGCGGCCACGTTTTTTACTGTTACGCTATCCCTGTCTACCTGAACGCCCATCTGTTCTATCATATTAACAAGTGACTGCACGGTAAAATAGGTGGTGTCCTTATCGCCGGTCCCATTTAATCCAACCACCAGACCGTAGCCTATAAGTTGATTGCTCCGTATCCCCTTGATCTTCGATATGTCCTTTATCCTAATTCCATATGCTGACACAGCTATTGACAGGCATAAGCAGACCGTAAGACTAATTATCTTCAATTGCTTCCCTATTTTTTTCATAATCCCCCCGATAGTGTCCCGCATAACTCGTGTCCATCCGGAAATGGTAGATTTTGTCCCAAGACAAGGCCGCCCCAGAGGAATAGCGTTGCATTCCACAGGGCAGGCACAAAGGTTTCTGCCGGAGGCGTAGCAGCGCTACGCCGAGGATAGAAACCTGCGGAGAACGCAGTATTGGGGCAAAAGATGCCGTTTCTGTGCTAAAATGGCCATACATGGTCTAGTATCCTCGCAAGCCAACCCGGTTTCTGTTTATCTGCGATAACTCCCTCGCCGGAGTATTCTATTCGGGCATCGGCTATGTATGTTGATGATATTTCATTGTCTGAAGAAATATCATCGGGTCGAATAATACCGGCAATCGTTATATATTGAGTTTCATTGTTTACTTTTATCTCTCTCTTGCCGTTGATATAAAGGTTACCATTCGGAAAGACCTTTAGCACCCGTGCCGCGACATAGGCGGTGACTTCTCCATCCCGAGTTATATTACCTTGTCCATCAAACTTCGGGCTGATATTAGCTTTGAACATACTGGTTCTGTCAAAATTTGAGTTCTTTGCTTCCAGAGATTTCATGTACCCCAGAAAGTCGGTGATTCCAGCCTCAATACTCGAATTTCTACTCGTCTTGGTTGCCGCATTCAACTTGCCGCTGGGACGCTCAGAGATTCTGACGGTAACAACGTCACCCACATGCCGCGCTCTCATATCGGTAAAAAGTCTGGTACCATTTTCAACCCAAAGAGATCCTTCGTCCGGCTTCGCGGCAGTATATAGTTCATCAGGGCAGACTTTATTCTGGGCAGGCCGTCTTTCTGTCTCTATTGAAATATCTTTTGACATCCCTCCGCTAAAAGAAGCGCAGCCTGAAAATAGAACCAATGATAATACCGCGGTAATAATAATTTGTGTTGCCTTCATAGCGACCTCATATTGTTAGAATTGAACCTTCACTGTTGATGCGTCAATGACACGGGCTGAAATGATTTTTTTTGACATGGAATTTTTCACCTTGATCATTTCTCCGGGACATCCTTCTTCTAAAGTCTTGCCAATTACTGTTACTCTAAGAATTGATGATTCTGCCATAATGATAACATGATCTCCCTTTTGAACGACAGGTATATCTTCAACCATATCTTCCCTCAGGTAGTCACCAGCCCTAACAGAATGTTTAAGCCTTTTCCCCATGACTTCTTTTGCGCTGAATACGACATTCGGTGGAAGCTTTGATATATCTCTGCGGACTAACTGCAGGTCATTCTCGGTTATGACCTGGCTTTTCTTCAACATGCGAACAGAACTCAGCACGTTCTTATAAACATTAACCCATCCCGTGAGGGTCACACGCCGTTCGATTTTGTTATCTACGTGCACAACCGCGGCCATGCTTAAGTATCCCACCATCTTCCTGTCGGTAGTATCTGAAATCTTCAGTGTAACCGAGCCCTCAGGCACCGGGCGATTTCCTATCACTTTGAAATCGCTTATGCTAAGGTCAACGTCGTCTTCAACACGGGCTCGTACATAGCGGTGCAACGCTTCCTTGTATCGTGTCTCGGAAACTAATTGAGACCTTCTTGCAACCTCCACGGCTTTGGGGACTGTTATTGTTGCGCCGACAGGCCAAAACCGTTTTGAACTAAGTATAGCCTCTATCCGCTTACCCTTGAGTGATCTCATATTACCCGGTCTGGAAGCACTGCCCAGGCAGACAGAACCGACCTGTTGCGTGATATTTTTTTCGCCGTTTATTTGTGCTATATCCCTGAGATATATCTTCTCACCCCTGACTGAAGCTTTTGACTTGACAACTACCGTCAGGGGGGCGTCCATCCCAGCCGCGCAAAGGCTGTACGCCGCCAGCATGATAAAGGCTGCCGCAACTACCATTGTGACGCTGGTTTTCATATCCACTACCTCTTAATATTATTTGCTATTTGAAGCATATTGTCCGCGGCCTGAATAGCCTTGGAGTTGACTTCATATGCACGTTGCCCGATAATCATAGCGACCATTTCCTCAACAACGTTGACATTAGACATTTCGAGAAAACCCTGAGAAATTGTGCCGATTCCATCTGTCCCCGGCGTCCCTTCTAGTGGATCACCGGACGCATCAGTCGGGCGATACAAATTTCGCCCCATACAATAGAGGCCGGCAGGATTGGCAAATGAATATAAGTTGATATCCGCGGAAGTTACTTCCACGTTATCCGGACCAAAGGCGACAATATGTCCGCCCGAATCAATAGAAATCGATATAGTATTTGATGGAATATTTACCTCGGGCTGCAGTCGATCCCCATTCGATGTGCAAACATACCCCTCACTGTCGAGTTTAAAGCTCCCGGAGCGAATATAAAGCTCCTCCTCACCGCTTATAACCTTGAACAAGCCTTTCCCTTCAATGGCCCAATCCAGCTCGTTTTTGGTTTCATTATAATCACCCTGGGAAAATAGCTTCTGAATGCCCACAGTTTTTGTACCCATACCGATTTGAATCCCGATCGGTATCTGATTTCCGGATGCGGTAGTAGCCCCGGCAATTTTGAGCGTCTGATACATAAGATCCTGAAAGTCGGCACGGCTTTTTTTGTAGCCGTGAGTGTTGACATTCGCAAGGTTGTTGGTAATCATATCAATGTTCATCTGATGCGCAGCCATGCCTGATGCCGCCGTCCATAATCCCCTCAGCATAATTTGTACCTCCTTGCTATTATAATCTACCTACTTCGTTAATTAATTTGGAATTAGCCTCATCAAATGTTTGCATAATCTTGACGTAAGACTCATATGCCCGCTGCGTCACAATCATCCTGGTCATCTCTTCGACCGGATTGACATTTGACGCTTCAAGATATCCCTGTTTGACCGATATAGGATCGGGATCTATAATGCTCCCTTCTCCTTTTGGATCATCGTATACGTATAAAGAATTCCCTTCTTTTGTTAAAAAATTAAGATGCGTGAAGTCGACTGCCGACAGGGTAGCCACATGGCTCTTATCCACACTAACATCACCGGATGCGCTTATAGCTATTTCAGTTCCCTTAATTTGGATCGGACCATTTTCACCCAACACTCTGTTGCCGTTCTGTGTTACTAGCATATTTTCAGCATCCAATAAGAAACTCCCGTTTCTGGTGTACCGGACCCCACGATCGGTTTGAATTTTAAAAAATCCCTTCTCACCCAATGCGACATCAAGTTGATTCCCGGTGTAATTCAAACCTCCCTGGCTTAGATCAGTCGACTGCTTCTCCTTCAGTACTTCATCAAACGTTAATACATCCCTTTTAAAGCCTGCTGTGTTTACGTTGGCCAAATTGTTGGTGATTATCTCCATGCGTTGTTCTGCAAACATCCCGCCTGTAATAGCCTCATAAATACCTGATACCAATGTCCTGATCCTCCTTAACCCTTTTAATTCGATTTTATTGCCATTTGTTGCAACGACAGTGCCAAAACCTGACTTGAACGGACGGTTTGTCAATGGGTGATTGTGTTCGAACTCTCAAAGGCTGATAAGACTAACCAGAGCAACGCATTAGTCTCCACAAGACCGAAAACTTTTCCAAACACGGACATAAAATTCATTTATATACATAGAAAAAAAACAGGAAAAATTTTTCTGGTGGGCATTTTTTTCCTGTCCTACAGGGGGCGCCGGGTTACGAGTTGCGAGTTGCGGGTTGCGAGTTAAAAAGGGAAAAACCATTTTTGATAGTTAGAGTGAATTACATAGCAAAATAAACACATTCGCTCATACATGGGCAAAGAGTGGAAGTCCGCCGACAACCCTCAACCCGCAACCCGTAACCCGTAACTCGCAATCTGGCACGCGCTTTGCTGTTTGCTTGAATTGTAATTTCCTATTCGAATATGTTCGAGCATGAGGAGGACCAGTCAATGTCAATACAGAGTATATATACCGGGATGAGCGGGGTGCAGACCATGACAGACGCCATGTCCGTTGTGGGGGGTAATATCGCCAATGTTGAAACTCTCGGGTATCGGAGCTGCTACGCAAATTTTCAAGACGTGCTGTCCAACAGCGTATCTGCCAAAACCTCGCTGCAGACAGGACACGGAAGCAGCATAGGTTCAGTCACTAACGACTTTGCTGCCGGAGATGTCGAAACGACTTCTTCCCCTCTTGACCTTGCTATATCGGGAAAAGGTTTTTTTGTAGTAAAACAAGGCGACTATGATAACACAGGCACTTTTGCCGTCAGTCCGGACAGTGACATGTACTATACCAGAGCATTTCACTTTAACATTAACAAAGACGGATATCTGTCAAATGCAAACGGATATGTGGCTCAGGGCTGGGCATATGTGGAAGATGACTCTCCCACATCTAATCCAATAGAAATACAGTTTGATCTGGACAGAGATACGTACTCTACCGAACAAGTTACATCCCAACTCAGGATTGTTGGAAATCTTAATGCCAATGCAACAGACAAATCGCCGGGCGCAAACGGCCTCTCGGAGAATTGGGATGCCACTAACAACGAACCCATGCCGGCCACCGCATATGGTCTCCATGCTTCCCAAACATTCTATGACTCCGACTACGCCTACTATGACACCGGAGGCATTAAATATATCGATGTTTATTATGACAAAACTGCGAGCAGTAATACGTGGGAATATCTTGTTACATACAGGCCCATTGCCGGTACCGCCCCGACCGACGGGCTATTGGCCCGAGGAGAGATCATGTTTGATGGAACAGGGCTTATGACCGGCATGACCATGGAACGATATTCCGGAGGTGGCTGGGTGACACAATCAGCAGACACTAATACCGTAAACGGTCACTTCACGTTTTCTACACCCCTTGGAGACGGGGATATAGAATTTGATATCGGCACAGCATATGTGAACGGCACATGGACCAACGATAGCCGTGCCACGACACAATTTTCCGCCTCATCCCATGTGACATACTTAAGTTCCGACGGATTCAACCCCACCAGCTCTCTTTCATCGGTTTCCGTAGATACAGAGGGAATAATCACCGGCATTTATTCAGACGGACATCAAACGCCATTATACCGCCTCGCTCTCGCAACAGTACAAAACCCATTCGGACTTTCGCCCGTGGGCGAATCCCTCTTTATGCCCACCGATACGTCAGGGGATACAACTTACTTTACAGCAGGGGAGAGAACGGACGAATACAGCAATGTGGCAAAAATTATTCCAAACGCCGTGGAAAGATCGAACGTTGAAATAGCTTACGAATTTAGTAACATGATAATGATCCAGAGGGGATTCCAGGCATCTTCCAAAGGGATCACAGCCGCAGATCAGATGATTCAGACCGCACTTGACATGAAAAAATAAGGGAAACGGCAAACAAGAGTTTGATTAAGAACCGACTTTTCTTCTCTCTCTTCGAGCACGTCGATCATTCTTTATGGAAAGAGAAACAAAAACCCCCTCTCTTACGCTTTTGCGACGATCCCTTTTATTCTTCCGACGCTCCCTACCCCTCCCCTTCCTGTTCTTGCCGGCAGGTGTATTAGGATGCTCTTCCGATGAATCCGGTTTGATGGATGAAGTTCCACCAATTACAATATCCACGACACGCACCTCCTTAATGATTTATCCATTTAATCGGTAGTTTCATACGATACTTTAACCTAAGTTTAGCGATTTTTGAGGAAGAGATGTGACACTACATGGTGTGTACATAAAGAGTAAAAATTTCGTCACCTTCCAAATAGGGACCTTGGAGTACTGGAGTACTGGAGTAATGGCAAAAAGAATAACCAATACTCCATTACTCCAGTACCCCAATGAATAATGAATCCAAGCTTATCCTATTGACCTCGGAGGCTGTCCGAGAGCTTTCGCGACAGAGGGAAAAAGTGACAAATCAGTATGTGGCAGAAAAAGCGAAGAGGTAAATTGCGACATGAAATCCGCATTTATGTTCATTTCGAGGTAGGTTATTTTGTCTCTGATCCTGTACAGTTCCTTGCGCTTACTGTTGGATAGCAGAACCGCAACCGCCCCCTTTCCCGAGGCGTTCCCCATCGGTATGTATCTCTTAAGAGGAATGTCCGGGAGCATTCCGATGGTAATAGCTTTTTGGGGTTCTATGTAATTTCCAAAGGTCCCTGCTACAAAAAACTTTTTAATCTCTTCAAAAGTAATGCCCACGTTTTGTGTAATAACACTTAAGATAGTAAACATCGCTCCCTTAGAGCGCATCAGATTCTTGATGTCCACCTCTGTAATCAATATGTCTTCCCCGTGAGCCGATTCCCCGGCAAATACGACTACATATCCTTTACCGTGAGGAGTATCTACTATTCGTGACGGATCTTTTGTAACTGCCAGCTCTCCTCTTGAATCAACCAGCCCCGCAAGAAACAGCTCCGCTAAAAGATGGATCACTCCGGAACCGCATATCCCAAAAGGCTTTCCATCCTCTATGGTTCTGTATGAAACGCCCAGGCTTTTCCTGTTGATGGTCACATGTTCAATGGCGCCTTTTTGTGCCCTTGTTCCACATTTGAGCACTCCTCCTTCCAGCGCCGGTCCCGCTGCGCCTGCACACGCGATCATCCATTCAGAGTTTCCAAGGATCACTTCGGCATTAGTTCCCACATCGACGAATAAAGAGATCTTGTTGCTTCGGTACATGCCGGACACAAGGATGCCACCAAGAATATCTCCTCCAACATAGCTTCCCATGTTCGGAAGGACATATATCCTGCCACGCGGGTGAATCGATATCCCGAGTTCCACGGCATGGATCATATCGGGTGTGTTGACCACGGGGATATAGGGCTCTTTGCAAAGATGGGATGGATCGAGCCCCAAAAAGAGGTGGGCCATGGTGGTGTTTCCGGAAACAGATACGGCGTAGATGTCTTCCGTCCGAACTGCATGTTGTTCGCAAATTTTCTTAATGCTCTTATTAAAGCACTCCATGACCACGCGTTGCAGGACTTGCAGTCCATCCCCTGCTGAAGCGAATTGAATACGGGTAAGAATATCTTCTCCGTATTTAATCTGCGGGTTTTCTACGGTGAGCGTATCGACCACACCGCACTCTGACAAATCAACCAGGTAAAACACGATACCGGTACTCCCCAAGTCCACGGCAACACCATAGCAAGAAGGATTTTCGTATCGATCATCGACCGCGACCAGTTCCCAGCGGTTATCAACGTTTAGAATAACCGCGCGGATATGATAATTCGCTCTTCTTAGGAGCGTGGGAAGCTCTCGGCAAATGGGAAGCGGAATATCAACATCCTTCAAATCAGACACAGCAAGGAGGCCTTCTCTTAATCTCCGTTCATCCGACCGATTATCAGATGTGCTTGGCCGGGGAAGTTCAAGGAGATAGCTACGAGCGATAGGATCGCCATGGAATTGCGGATTGCGCCCGCCTGCCTCACCTGAGCGAGAGCGATGGCGGGCAGGGATTGCGGATTTGGGATTTAGAGTGTGCATTGCTCTTTCAACCTTAAAATACGGGTAACAGATTTGATGTTTCGCTCTTTTCCTTCGGGTGAGTTTTTGATATCTGCGACGATTTGTTCATAAGCCGATTCCATCTTGGAAAGGGTGTGGCACAGCAAAACGATATCTATATCTCCGTCTAAGATCTGGTTCGTAATAGTTACGATATCATAATGTCTTGCGATCGCCCCCATATCGAGGTCATCCGTCAGAATAACTTCTTGAAAGCCCATCTCACCCCGGAGCAGATCACTTGCCACTTTTTTCGAAAGGCTTGCAGGCCATTCCGGATCTATGGAGGCATAAACCACGTGAGAAAGCATTACAGAACGCACACCTGCCGCTATGGCAGCCCGAAAAGGGACTAAATCGAACGTATCCAACTCATCGCGTCCCTTGTCAAGGTACGGAAGGTCAAGGTGTGAATCAAGGGTGGTGTGGCCAATCCCTGGAAAGTGCTTAGCACAAGCCGCGATCTTATTATTCTGGAGATGCCGTATCACCACGGCCCCCAAATGTCCAACACGACCGGGGTCGTTGGAAAAAATCCGATCTTTCATGACAGAATCAAACCCGGCAGGCGCGACATCCACAACAGGAGCAAAATCCATATTAATACCCACTTCCCTGAGCTCTCTGGCGGTTATCTCGGCAAAGTCAATCGCCCCTTGATCTGAATCTTCCTTTCCTATGGCAGGGTTTCCGGGAAAAGTGGTAAAGGGCGGCTTTAACCGTGCCACCACCCCTCCCTCCTGGTCAATAGATATTAAAAGAGGCGGGTGACCGATCTCGCGCGCATGGTTTTGAATGGATTGACAAAGATCAGAAAGCTGTTTATGGGATTCAATATTGCGTGAAAACAGAATAACTCCGCCCACACACAACGTACCGATGAGATGCTTCAGGTCATCGTTAAATGTTGTACCTTCAAATCCCACCATCAGGCGCTGGCCCGCCAGTTGTTCGTCGGTTAAGGTGGTTATCAGTTTGTTCATGATTATGGATAATATCTTTCAAGATAATCCACGTCAATAAAAATAAGTAATTCAGAGCTCTTATGAAAAGTATTTTTGGTGAGGTTTGAATTTAAGGAATATTATTAAAGGATGGATACTAACGACTTTTTGCTCAGGCATAAATGTCGATCATGACGCCTTTTTTTAAAAAACGTCTTCCTTTTTGATCTTGGTTTTGCTTGTCTTGCACAGTTTTATTAGGTTCCATTAATCTATTCTCCATCTGCCCGCCCTTTACTACAAGCGAATGGGATATGTTATTTGTGGCCTTATCAATCGGAAAATGATTATTAGTTGAATTGACATTCATAAAGGGTTCCTTTCACAAAAGGTTTGCCAGATGATATAGCAAATACTTTGCCAATCTATCTCGTTTTAACTTAAGCTAAAATATCAACACGTTATGTAAACATGCATAGCCTAATCCATGTCGTTTAATTGACGCCGGCGACAAAAGAACAACGCTTTACCTGCGAAACAAAATATACCTTCTATCAAATCTTTTTAATAATCAGCTCTTCAGCCGGCTTGCGATCAGAGGACTGATTCGTATGCCTTGGATGGCCAATCGCAACAACTGCCATTAACTCAAGTTCTTCGGGCAAATCAAGCGATGCCCTCACCTCTTCTTTGTTCTTTAGGATCTCTCCCAGCCATACACCACCCAATCCAAGACCGTGAATAGCCAGAAGCATATTCTGAATGCATGCGCCCACCGCCAGGGTATCTTTTGTCCGGTCATAGCTAACCGCGTCACTCAAAAATACCGGGATCACCACCGGCGCATTCAGGATAATCATGCCATAGTGAGTAAGTCCCGCCAACTTTTCTTTGGTATCTCTTGCCCGCACAACAACAAATCGCCATGGCTGATTGTTGAGCCCCGAAGGCGCCCATGACCCCGCCTCAATAATCTGCTGTACCGCGTCGTCTGAGACACCCTTATCTGTATATTCGCGAATACTTCTTCTACTCTTTATTAGATCGATAATCTGTTCCCCTTTTTCCATATGTACCTCCAGTTTCAATTCTGTGTCTCGTCCTTACAAATATCCACCATCGAGTGTCAACCCTAAAAAAATCTTACTGCCTCTCTGTTCCCCCTCTCTCCTTTTATCCTGTCCATCCTGTAAATCCTGTCTATTGAAGAATACAAATTCTATTGACAAAATCACCTAAGTGGGCAAAAAAACTTTTGTGGAAGACAAACAGACCTTAATTATCCTCTCCATCGCCATCTCCACTTCCGTCCTTGGAGTCGGAATCATCGTTCCTTTTTTGCCGATGTACGCTGAAAGCATGGGAGCAAACGGCCTGTGGCTGGGAATCATATTCGCGAGTTTTTCCATGTCCCGTGCCGTCTTTATGCCGATCATCGGGAAGCTGTCCGACAGAAAAGGACGTAAGCTTTTTATCTCTGTCGGCCTCCTTATATATTCACTGGTTTCTCTGGCTTATATAGCTGCCGGCTCTCCAATTACGCTTACTTTGGTCCGTCTCGGCCATGGTTTTGCCTCGGCCATGGTCCTTCCGATCGCTACAGCGTATATCGCTGACATTACCCCTAAAAATCAGGAAGGAGCTTATATCGGATACTTTCAGGCGGCTTTTTTCTCCGGGTTCGGTCTTGGCCCTCTGATGGGAGGATTTGTCAAAGACCTTTTTGGGATGAATGCCAATTTTTATGCAATGGGGATATTAAGCTTGATTGCCTTTACCCTTGTTCTTCTCCGTATCCCTGAATTCAATAAGACTACCACCAAAAAAAATAACGCGAAAACGGTGACATACCGACATATGTTAAAGAATAAAATCATGCGGGCGATTTTTATTATCCGCTTTACCACTGCCTTTGGCAGAGGAACTGTTTTAGTGTTTTTTCCTGTCTTTGCCCACAATGTCCTGCATCTGAGCAGTAGCAAGATAGGTATAGCAATGTCGATGTACATCCTTTTAACCGGAATCTTGCAACGCCCGTTCGGCAAGCTGGCCGACCACTGGAACCAGATGGGAATGGTTGTGTGCGGAAGTCTGTTGTCCATATGCGCAATCTGTTTATTCCCGTTGACTAAAAACCTCGCCCAAGTCATTGTCTTGAGCCTTTTTATGGCGCTCGGCGGAGGGATCAGTATACCGGCCATGACTGCCATAACTGTGCGACATGGGAAAGCAATGGGCTATGGTATGGGGATGTTAATGGGGCTGTTTTACCTTGCAGTAGCCATAGGTCTTGCAACAGGCCCGGTATTAAACGGAGTCATCTTTGACCGCCTTGGTGTTGAAGCCCCCTTCTTCTTTGGTGGAGCCATCCTCTTTGTGGGTGTAAGTATTTTTTACTTGTTCTTAAGAAAAGGTGCCCTACATTAAGCTATACTGCCGAAACCCAAAGAAGTAGAATAGAGGGCTTGATATTAATTATCTTTCTTTTATAGATACTTCGTCTTTTTTTAAAACAGTTATCTTAATGTATTCTACCCCATCCATCACCAAACTGAAAAGCGCCGGCACCAGAAAGATGGTAAAAAACGTGGATACTAAAAGCCCTCCCACTACCACACTTCCAAGTCCACGATAAAACTCCGATCCGGCCCCCGGGAAGAGGATGAGGGGAAGCATTCCAAAGACGCTTGTGATGGCGCTCATGTAGATGGGACGGATACGGGTTCGTACTGATTCCCGGATCGCTTCCCGGTGTGGTAGATTCTGATACCGCATATTGTTGAGGGACTGATGGACAATAAGGATGGCGTTGTTTACCACAATCCCGACCAGAATGATAAATCCAAGCATGGTAATAATGTCAAGCGGCTGATAAGCAATAAAATTATTCACTAACAAAAGGCCTATGAACCCTCCGGCAGCAGCAAGCGGAACGCTGAACAGAATGATTGCGGGATATAAAAAGTTTTCAAACAGAGCTGACATCAGGAGGTAGCTGATCACTACTGCAAGTATGAAATTCCACATAAGGGCATCCCGGGTCCTGATCAGGTCATCGGCAGTGCCACTTAAATTAATTCGGTAGAGACTCCCCAGTTCACCGCCGGCCTGGATCGGGCCGACCACCTTCTCTTTTATCATGTCAAGAGCGGTCTCCAATGGAACATGGGGAGGGGGAACCACCTGCAAGGTGATGGCACGCTCGGATTCTATGTGGTTGATCTGCGTCGGCCCGGTTTCCAGTCGTATCTCGGCAAGAGAGCCTAAGGTGACCCGCTCACCTTTTGGCGTCTGTATCATAAGATCTTCAAGGTCTTGTGTGTGCCTCAGTTTTGACTCTATTCCCTTGACCACAAGGTCGATCTCTTCACCGTGGAATTGATATTCACTCGCAATGGCTCCGTCCACCAAGGCGTTCACTGTTTGTCCAAGCTCTGACGTGGTTATTCCGAGTCGGGTGAGCCGATCCCGATTCGGTATTACCTGCATCTCCGGATTACCGAGATCAAGGCTCGGAATAGGACGTATCTGCGCCTGTGGCATGAGCTGGCGGAGTTCGCCAAACATTCTCCGCCCTATCATGATTAGACGATTCAGGTCCGGCCCCATAATCTCTATTTCGATTGATCGGCCTCCGCCGATATCCCGCGAAAAGAGGCTCGGCTGCTGTACAAAGGGGATCATGCCGGGGATCTTGCCCAGGATACCATAGGCAAAAGGGATTAACTCACGTGCCCGTTCCGGTATAGCGGAAACGATTCCCATAAAGACTTGCTGGCCAAAGGCAACGTAAAAGAAATTTTTAACGGGCGGCGCCGGAAGTTGCGCTGCTTCTTCGCTTTCAGGATCAATCTCTGTAAGGGGAAGTACCTCTTTTTCAATAGTCTTGGCGATCTTTTCGAGTTCTCCTAAGTTATATCCCGGAGGAGGAAGCAAGATTCCAAAAATAATGTCCCTGTTACCCTCTGGGAGATACTCTGTTTTGGGGGCCAGGAACCAGGCCATCCCTATGGATAGGCCTGTCATGACGACTACTACCAATAAACGCGCTGAAATCTTGCCGCATATCCAGTAAACATATCCGGAAATCGTGTCTGCTATGCGGGTTGCCATCCCATAGATTGAAGGTGTTTTGCCGGATGATTTCTCTTTTTGTTCAACGCGTTCAAAGCGACCCAATATTTTTGCCGAAAGCGACGGGATCACGGTCATTGATACCAGGAGACTCAGTCCCACAGCGCTGCTGATTGCAATCGCAATATCTCGAAATAACTGTCCGGCTTCTTCTTTCACAAAGACAATCGGCACAAATACCGCAACTGTGGTAAGGGTACTGGCAAGCACCGCGCCCCAGACCTCCACGGTACCGTCATAGGCGGCCTGGACACGGCCTTTTCCCATCTCCCGGTGCCGGAAAATGTTTTCAAAGACAACAATAGAATTATCAACTACCATCCCGATGGCAAAACTCATTCCGGCAAGGCTCACCACATTTATATTCCGCCCGAACAGCGTCATCATCAAAAAGGTGCCTACTACGCTTATCGGGATGGCGAGAGCAATGATCAAAGTGCTCGTAACATTCCGGAGAAATACAAGAAGGACAATAACAGCCAGTGTCCCTCCGATAAGGATATTCTGCCTTACCAGTCGTATAGCATCGTGGATATAGGTTGTCTCGTCATATACCTGCTCTACTTCCAAATCTCGGTCTTTGAGAAGTCCCTCATTGAGCTCTTTGATGGCCTCTTTCAAGCGATTCATTACCACCAATATATTGGTGCCGGTTTCACGCACCGCGTTCAACACAATAGTGGTAACCCCCTCATGCCGAACCACGACGTCCTTGTCCGCGTATCCAAGCGACACTCTTGCCACATCACCTACGGTAATTGGAATGCCGTTTATACGTTTAATAATGACTTTAGAGACATCTTCGGGGCTCCCATACTCCCCCACAGTCCGCACAATGTATCTCCGTTTTTCTTCGTCAAAATTCCCCGCGCTAATATTCTTGTTCTCGACATCAAGCGCTTGCATCACGTCAGGCATTGTTACATTGCGAGCAGCCATTGCATCGGGATCCACAACAACCTGCAGTTCGCGCTCGTTTCCACCGTAAATATTTACTGATGCCACTCCTGATATACGCTCAAGGCGGGGCTTAATATAGTCCTTACAAAAATCGTATTCGTAGCTTAACTCTCCCTGATAACCGTTTCTTGCTTTCAGGACCATCCAGGTCATGGCGCTTTCATGCCCGCCGCCCGCCTTGATTACGGGTTTGTCTACGTCGCGGGGGTATTTTTTGACCTGATCGAGTTTGTTGGAAACCTTGAGGAGAGCGGTATCTTGATCGGTTCCAAGCTCAAAGCGAAGGTTGACGTTTCCTGAGCCGTCCCTGCTTTCGCTCTTCATTTTTTCCAACCCTTCCACGTTCTTGAGCTGGTCTTCCTGCTCGTCAACGATCTCCCGCTCCACTTCCTGAGGGCTCGCTCCACGCCACACAGTTTCTACTGATACTTCAGGAAGATCGACGTCAGGGGTAAGTTGGATAGGTATCCTAAAAAGGGAAATAAATCCGAACAAAACGATGAGAATAACACCAACCGTTACGGTTACCGGGTTTTTTATGGCAGTGTCGACTAGTTTCATAATATTAAAGAAATCCGAATATCGAATGTCGAAATCCGAAACAAATCCGAAATTCAAATATCAAATTTTCAAAACCCTATTTAATCTTACGCAGTACTGGATTCTTAATGAAGAGTACAATCGTCCAAATCATATTGTTTAGGATTTTGAATTTTGGTCATTCATATTTGTTTCGAATTTCGTGTTTCGGATTTCGAGTTTCACTAAGCTTAGGATTTCGAAATTATTAACTTATATTTCCTACTCTTAAGTCAATGACATTGAGTTGCGAGTAGCACTATGGAACAACAGTAACGGCCTGCCCCGGCATCAACCTCTCATTGCCGCGGATTACTACCCTGTCGCCCGGTTTGAGAAGTCCGTCCACGGCCACGTTCACGCCATGCGTCCCTACAATTTTTACATTCACCGGATGTGCGGTTCCGCTATTTACCACAAAGACAAGACGCCCTCCGTTAGCTGCGACTACAGCGTCCTTGGGAACCAGGAGAGTCTTCATTTTACTCGCAAGATTAAAGGTGACACGGGCTTCCATCCCGCCTTTTAGCTTCAAATCGGGATTCTCAACATCTATTTTCACCGGAAAGGTACGGCTGTCAGGATTTCCTTCGGGAAGGATTGCAGATATAGTTCCGGGAAAAGGTTCTGATCTGTAGGCCCTCACTACGACCTGTACCGCATTATTATCACAAATCTCCGTTACATACCTCTCCGGAATATCAACGGTGATTCTGAGAAGAGAAAGAGCAACCAAGGTCACTACGCTTCCCCCTTTTTCCACCCACTCTCCCACTTCTGTGTGTTCTTGAGCAATAAATCCAGAAAACGGCGCGGTGACCGTTGTCTTACGTATGCTATCTTTTAATTCCTCAATCGCCGCCTTATAGCGTAAAACCTGCTGTTCCAATGCCTGAGATTCATAGAGCGCCTCGTCGTAGCGCTTTGCGGCAATACTGTTAGTCTTCTTAAGCTTCTCGTTTCGGGTCAGTTCTCCCTGAGCAAAACGATAACGGGCTTCTGCTTCTTCCTTTGAAGCTATGGCTCCCTTGAGTCTAATAGTGAGATCAGTCGACCCGAGCCGAACCAAGACAGCCCCTTTCTTGACATAATCTCCCTCCTTGACCGGAAAGGATTCCACCAATCCTTCCACCTCGGCGGCTATAATGCTTTTAATCTTCGGTTCTGTCGTACCCACAAGGGTTACTTGCTCTGAGACCATCTCTTCCGCTACTGTAGCCACTTCAACAGGAGATGGAGGAGGTCCTTGAGCAACATTGTTATCTGAAGCCACGGCAAAGGAAACAGCAACTCCTACCAAGACGGCAAACGCGGCAAGGAGAACGATCAGTCCGAACTTTTGTTTCATAAGTGTTCTAATCTTAGAATAATCCATATTCTCTATTTGCAGAAATTTGAAAACTCATTATTTTGAATTTGTTACGTCATAAAATCCCCCTACATCCCCCTTTATCAAAGGGGGGACAGGGGGGATTTTTTTCAGTTTTCAAATTTCTTATTTGTTGCTTTTTACGAAACCATCATCATTCATGATCAATTCTAACCCGCTCCGGCACGTAAAGGTGGAACGGCAACGGTTCTTGAAACAGATAAAAAAAGATGTCATGCCCTTTTGTCACCATAACATTATGCTCTATTTTTGTTACAGGATTGATAACGATTTTGTCGACAGATTCCCATTTTTTGCCGTTATTCTGGATAAGCATGGCAATAACGCCTCTCTCGTCGGTCTTAAATGGAATTTTATACGCCTGCAATACCTGTTTAATATATTCATTTCTTGCATTGATAATATCCCGCGCCCTTTTTTCAGCCGCCCGCACCGGCGCAGGGAGCATCTCGGCAATGACCGTTTGCGAAAATAAGACTAAGGTCCCGAGGATCAATAATACTGTCTTTTTATACAGTTCCATATCAGTCCCCCTTACAAAAAACGTCTGTGGCCGGTGGCTATTTGACGGACAACGGACAATTGACAAATTGAGTTTTACCTCAATTAAAATATTACATAGCAAATATGATTTGTAAAGTGAGCATTCTTAATAGATATTTTCAGCTCTCTTGAGTATTAAAGTATCCTTTCCGTATCAACAGCAAGGCACACAAAGAAAACAAGAAAACCATGATTCCGTTTACAATAAAAGACATCCCATACCCTCCTATATCATTTAGATACCCCGACAAATAAGCGCACAAGAATATAGCGGAAGTGCGCACACAAAAAAGGATTCCGGAATTTCCACCGAGTCTTTTTGCCGGAAAAAACATGGACGTCAAAACATCCATCTCCAGAATCGCCAGCATGTCCCCGAAAGTATGAATCAATCTTATGATCAATAAATTTGTAAATGTTGTAGTATATGCGGTTAAGACCTGAAAAATACTTGAAATAAAAAGTCCCAACGCAAAAAACAAAAAAGCTCCCGGTCTTCTATCAAGTATCTTCCCCGCAAATGGCACAAGGACCCCCATCCAGAGGCCGAGGGCAAAAAAGATAATTCCTATTTCAGTATTACGCAGGCCGATGTTATCTTTCATCAAAAGGCTGAAGCTACTCTGCTCCACCCCGAAATGAGTCCCCAATATGAAGACCGCGGCTATTAAAAATAGCGCTTTTGGATCTTTCATGTCCTTTTTATAGTCTTTAAAGCTAAAGACCACCGGAGGATAGTCTCTGAGAAAGAATGTTAACAATAATAGGACAACAGATAATGCAAAAGCATAATTAAACATGGTGACAGGCCCGACGATCTCATAGAGATATCCCCCTGCAAGCGGGCCGGCCCCAAACCCGAGATAACACCCCAAATGTATAACAGATACTTTTTTCCCCCGATCGTTTTCGCCTATCAGTTTCAAGTATAGAGAAATCAGTATAATACTGATGGAAGCAGCCCCCAGCCCGCCTAAAAACACCACGGCACATATAAAGTAAAAATCCTTCACCACGGCAAGCAAAAGAAAGTAAGCGCTGTAGCAAACAGCTCCAAAAACAACTATTTTCTTGGGAGAGAAAGAGTCTGAGAATACTCCCAGAGGGAACACAAGGATGATGCTTGAAAGAGAGTTCAAGCCTATGACAAATCCTATCTGTGTATCGGTAAAACCATAGGTATGGAAAAGGAGAGGGAGATAGGCAATCACCATCCAGAAGGTGAAAAAATATAAAAAGTTCGAGGAAATAAAAAGGACATATTCTCCCCTCTTCATTTTTTCTCGCTCTTGTTCTTTTCTTCGGAGGGGGAAATAGCTATACGCACCAAAACCTTTCGATCGGATTCAGCAACAGGTTTAATGGAGGCCGGCGAAAAGACCACGCCCGCTTCTATTTTCGTTGTCTGTTTAAGGTTTTCAATGGAAACCGGCTCGGTAGAGAGTACGGTTACCCCTTTTGCCACCGAATAAGGAGCGATGACTTTTATCGTTTCCGGTTCTACAGTAATCTTGTCCACTCGGAATTCAGGGTGACTCTTACCCACCACCTGCACCTTGACAGGTATGACTTTCTCGATTCGTTGCTCAAGGGAGACAAAGATAGTGGAAGGTGTAACTTTGACTACTTCAAGGCCGGGCGGCAGACGAAGGTTTTCTTTTGAAAGGGGGATTTTGTTTCTCCCGCTTTGGGCATTTATCAAGTCAACAAAAGCGCTGAGCTGCTCACCGCGCAATGTATTGATTAATCGGCGGTTGCCGGAAACTTGAACATCTATCTTATCTGAAGAGACTTTAATCATGTCATACTCCGCAGGCAGGTTTCTAAATTCAAGAGGAGCAGTTAAGGAAATCAAAGATTGTTGTTTCCCCGCAAAGGTATGCCAGAAAGCCATGACAATTATAAAAGAAACGCCGAGTCCTATTAATTCACGTCCAATTTGCTGTAATCTATATATATTCGGTTTTGCCTCATGTCCTCCGTTTTGAAGAATCATTTTTACTTTTCTTGCCAAAATATTTGCCGAGGGAATCCTTGTAATCTCCTGTCCGATCGCTATCGAGACCTCTTGCCGCTCCTCTGAAATCACCACTACCACCGCATCCGAACGTTCTGCAATTCCAAGCGCCGCCCTGTGTCGCGTGCCAAATCTTTGTGGTAAGTGCTCCCGTTCGGTTAACGGTAAGTATGTCCCCACTTTCGTGATCCGATTGCCATCTATGACCATTGCCCCGTCATGAACCGGCGCATAATGATTGAACACACTTTCAATAACCTGGGGACTCACCAGGGCATCAATATCAATCCCCTCTTTTAGATGGTCATGAAGACGATTTCGCCTTCGAAAGACAATAAGCGCACCGGTCTTCTTCCGGGCTAATCGAAAAACCGTATCAGCGATAGACTGGTAGTCCGTTACAATGGCTTGTCCAGGATGACCAAAAAGTAGCTTCAAGGGATTGCTTCGGATGAGGACATCTCTGATCTCATTGCGAAAGATCACAATTATTATAACAACTGAAACAGCGCTAAAACCGCCCATAAACCAGCTCGTAAAGACCAGTCCGAGGTTTTGGGCAACCATTGAGACAACCCAAATAAAAATAAGGCCGAGGATGATATGAATGGCGTTGGTCCGCCAAAAAATCATGAAAAGTCTGTAAAGGAAAAAGCTCAGAATTAAAATATCAAAAAAATCAATCCATCTTAAATCGGTAAAAATCTGCATAAAAACCCTTGTCAAATTCGTTTTTTGATAATGCGGTAGAGAGGAAAATTTAAGAAGAAGCAGGCGAAGTCTTGGTCAAAACATCTCTTGATCCGGTGCACTTGCAATCTTTAGAAATACGATTATCTTTGTATTCAGGGACAATTATGCAGTTTCGTCCGGATGCTTTAGCTCGATATAAACATTCGTCCGCCATTTTGAAAAGCTCCTGTGGAGTTGCTTGAATATTTCCGCGTGTGCTTGCGAGGCCCAAGCTGATGGTAAGCTTGAATTTATTATTATCACATTCGAATGTGAACTTTTCGACTTCAGATCTTAATCGTTCCGCTACCACTAAAGCCTGGTCAATACCACCACCCGGCACCACGACACCGAACTCTTCTCCACCATAACGTCCCAATATATCATACTGACGCAGTTGACTCGTCAGTATGCCCGCAAGCTCCCTCAGTACGTAATCACCACAGATATGCCCTCGTAGATCATTAACATTTTTAAAGAGATCCACATCAAGGAGGATAACTGAAAGCACACAACCACTTCTCTCGTGAACTGCCAACTCTTCCTTGAGTCGTGTCATCAGGTGTCTACGGTTATTGATCTGGGTCAGTTCATCTATCTTACTAAGATTTTCGACTTTTCTCTTTGACTCGATGAGCTGCTGCTGATAAAGGACTGAATCAGTAACATCAAAGATCGAGATACACACGTGTTCCACCGTTCCGTCCGGTCCTTTTAACGGCACCAAGGTAACATTCTGTTGCATATAAGGAAGGGTGGGACGGAAATATTTATTGTTTTCAAATTCGAATAAGAATTGATGCAGCTTTTGAGCAAAAAATGCGAAGTTTCCCAATCGGAAGACCGTTTGCACCTTCCAGGGGACACCTTTTTGCTTTAAGGCAGGAAATTCTTCAGTCAACACCTTTCCCAAAATCTGTTCACGGGGTATATGACTGTGATTTTCCATCCAGCGATTCCAGAAAAGCACTTCCATGTCACGATTAATAACAATCGTGCCGATACTCAAATTGTCCACCAGCTGAAGGGCATCTATCATGTTGGTTGTCAGGTCGAGACCAAGGCCTCAGGTCATATCCTCAATAAACTTATCCAACGCCAAATACAGCATATTAAACCATTGCTGGCCAAACAGGATAAACAAAAAACCGCTTAGCGCCTTTTCGCCTAATTGAAAATCTGTCTTTATTAGTAATGCTAACGTCTTTACACCATTATTTGATTCATCTCGACGCAAGCCGGCAATAGAACCTTTAGTTAATAATATATCGGGTACTTCATAACTCAGGGATGTATTTAGTAACTCCGCAAATTGTCCCATACAAGCGCCAATGACAATATTGCCGATTTCAAGAAAAACTTCCATCTCTAATTCAGTCACCGGAAGATCGGGTGCAAAGCGGCTCCCCTGGCCCAGCATCTTAATGGCCCTCATTCCTGCATTCGCAGGGACGGCCAATAAAACCTCTCCCTCGAAATCACCTGTAAATGACTGTTGTACGACTGTAACATCCTTGTCAATCCCTACACGCTGCTCAAGCACCTCAAAAACTTGAGATTGTTCAATTTCCTGAACGTGCGGCACATTAAGGGCGACATAAGCATCTAGCAATTCCGCCAAAGAAGCAGAAGCACGACCAAAGCTAATGTTGATTATTTCTTGTAAAGCGGCCTGCCGCAACTCTGTTAGTGCTTCCATTCTTATAAATACTTATCCAGTACGGCTGTCATTTTGTCTAGTGAAGTAGGTTTCTTAACCACCTCCAGTGCACCTAATGCAAAAACCCGTTCAGCTGCTTTTTGTTGTATATCAGCCGTTACTATTACCACCCTTGCGTCGGGATCCATTTCTTTTAATTTCTCCAATGTTTCAAAACCATCCATATCGGGCATGGTAAGATCCAACAATACGAGATCGTAAGGAGCCTTACTATAGAA
Source organism: Pseudomonadota bacterium (assembly GCA_043818915.1). Classification (GTDB taxonomy): domain Bacteria; phylum Desulfobacterota; class Desulfobacteria; order Desulfobacterales. The sequence goes on from JBDRFJ010000013.1 coordinate 50,720, forward strand.
ATCTAAACATTTTGTTCCACCATCCACTTCCTGCAATTCATAGGAATATTGATCGGATGACGGCAAACATTTTTTTATCATCATTCTTGACATCATCGAATCATCAACAATCAAGATTTTCTTTTTCATGGAGGGCATCCTTCTCTTGCGCAAGACTTTTTACTAAATGATTTTTTTCTACAAAGTCATCTCCAATTAACTCGGCTAAAAAATAAGAATCTTAACTAAGATATCTGAAAAATAAAAAAAATTAAGATTGCCGGCTTAGGGAAAAATCATCATATTAACTTGTTAAAGATATATCAAAAGAAAATAATTCCGTCAATATTATAATAATATGAGATTTTTATAAAACTATAACACTTACGACACCCGTCTCCTTTTCAGACGCACCCAGGTTGCCTGTGGTCCCTTTGCTCCATCCTCTTCACAAAACTCAACAGAATCACCTTCATGAAGATCTTTATACGAAACGTTTTTTAAGGAATTTTTATGGAAGTAAATCTCCCTGCCGTCCGCGCTTTGAATAAATCCATAGTCGCTGTCGGGAACAACTCGATAGACAATCCCTATTGCGCACGGTATCTCCTGACGTGTTAAATGCTGTCGTTGCCGATTGTATTCTTTCAATCGACGATCCATGTCATCAAAGACCTCGACAATTAGAGGAACAACCAACTCCCCATTCTTTTTTACCACAATAGTATCATCGGGAACTGAAGATACCGCCCGTATTTCAAAGGCCCCCAACCTGTGATGAGCAGTGGCGATGATAGTTAGGCGAAGGTGATGAATAATATATGGATGATGAGATTCAAGTCTTGAGACCTCTTCGCCAATTTTTTCATCCCATTCTTCAAGCATCTCTGTGTTGCGCAGTTCGATACGAATATCCATATCGTCTCCCTCTAATAGTTAATGTTGATATTGTGAGCTTTGCATAACGCGACATTTTTTCGTCAGGCAAGAACGGCGAAAACTTTAAGCTGAGCGCCAAGTAGCCACAAATAATAAGTATACTTATATACTCAAATATTATTATCCAAGCTGTCAATAAAAATCCGATAGTTCAGTGAAAAATAACTGTCTCGTAAGTCCGGATTTGCAAGAACAGGCCCATATTGCAATAGTATTGACAAGTAATCTATGGTATGAGAAAAATCCTTATTTTCGAGAAGATCACAAAATCGCACATAAGGAGCACTTAATGGGAAAAAGCCTAACTCGAAAGATTTTAGAATCACATATAGTTGATGGCAAATGGGAGCCGGGGTCTGAAATCGGAATTAAGATCGATCAAACACTCACCCAAGACGCAACCGGGACGATGACCTATCTTCAATTCGAAACAATGGAGATCGAGTCAATCAAAACTGAGCTTTCAGTCAGCTATGTGGACCACAATACCATACAGGTCGGATTTGAAAATGCGGATGATCATAAATACCTCCAGACTGTTGCAGCGCGATACGGCATCATATATTCAAGGCCCGGGAACGGCATCTGTCACCAGGTTCATTTAGAACGGTTCGGAAGGCCGGGAAAAACTCTTCTTGGTTCCGACAGTCATACCCCAACGGGCGGCGGAATAGGCATGATCGCCATAGGAGCCGGGGGATTGGATGTAGCGGTTGCAATGGGCGGAGGGCCTTTCTACACTATCTGCCCAAAGGTATACAATATATATCTTACCGGCAAGTTGAATGACTGGGTCAGCGCCAAAGATGTAGTTTTGAAGATGCTGGAAATTTTTACCGTAAAAGGTAATGTAGGGGTTGTTCTGGAATACACGGGGCCTGGAGCGGCAACACTGAGTGTCCCCGAAAGGGCCACTATAACCAATATGGGCGCTGAAATGGGAGTTACCTGCTCCATCTTCCCATCGGATGCTGAAACAAAGCGTTTCTTAAAAGCACAGGCACGTGAAGCTCAATGGATAGAACTCGGGCCCGATAAAGATGCCGAATACGACAAAGTTGTACCTGTAGAGCTGGACAAGATAGAACCTCTTGCGGCGGCGCCGCACAGTCCCGGCAATATCAAGACCATTCAAGAGTTGAAAGGGCTTAAGGTTGACCAGGTTGAAATCGGCTCCTGTACCAATTCCTCGTATAAGGACATGGTAACCGTGTCAAGAATTCTAAAAGGGAAAACCGCTTATCCAGATCTCTCCTTTGGTGTCGCTCCCGGCTCAAGACAGGTCATTCAAATGATGGCCGGATCAGGCGCTCTGGCTGATTTGATTGATGCGGGCGCAAGGATCATGGAAAGCGCATGCGGTTTTTGTATCGGAAACAGTCAGAGCCCTTCCAGTAAGGCGGTTTCTCTTCGAACAAGCAACAGGAACTTTGAAGGTCGCAGCGGCACGAAGGATGCGCAGATATATCTCGTAAGTCCTGAAGTCGCGGCAGCAGCGGTGATCACCGGCAAGATCACTGATCCGCGTGAACTCGGTCTCCCCTACCCTGCTGTTGAGACTCCTTCGGAGTTTCTCATCGACGATTCCATGTTCCTCGGCGATGGGAAACCAGATACCTCTGTACAGATCTTTCGCGGGCCGAATATAGGGAATCCACCGAAAAATGCGCCGCTTACCGAACAGATTGCGGGAGAAATAACGATCAAGGTCGGTGATAAGATCACGACGGATCATATTATGCCGGCAGGCGCCCGCTTAAAATATCGTTCCAATATACCCAAATACGCTGAATTTGTCTTTGAAAATGTCGACCCTACTTTCTCGTCACGCTGCATGAAAAACAAGGAAAAAGGGAGACACAACATCATTGTTGCGGGATTCAGTTACGGACAGGGCTCTAGCCGTGAGCATGCAGCGCTTTGTCCTATGTATCTCGGCATAAAGGCCGTGATCGCACAAAGCTTTGAAAGGATCCATGCCGCCAATTTAATCAACTTTGGCATTATCCCTCTTACCTTTGCCAGAGAAGAAGACTATGAAAAAATTTC
>JBDRFJ010000014.1:0-5653 GCA_043818915.1 Pseudomonadota bacterium
AAGGTTTGAAACCCCGAGCGCAATCACAGAAACCGTCTCGAGCGGTCAAACCACAATCTCAGGTCAAACCGCAATCCCGGGAGGCAGTCAAACCGCAATCCCGAGAGGTCCAACCACAGCACTCACAGCCAGAGGTTAAACCACAACACTCTCAGCCTCGACAGGGAAAACCTGAAAGAGGGGAGGTAGAAAAACAGGATAGAAAGTAGGATGACAAGAAGTTTAAAAAAGTTGCCATCTATAATATCTGTCGGGTAGGGCAAGAAAACCATGATCGCCAACATTCAGGATTATCTTGGAGTGAAGAGTAGGTGTAATCTTCAGAAAACTTTTCAATGCCTTCGCAAATCCGTTGCCCAACTCGCATGACAGTTTTTGCTGAAATTTCAAGGAAGGCAATCTTATCTTCAGAGGAAGGGAAAAGGGAAGAAAAAAATACGAATCAGGGCGGGATGCACATGAAATGGCTACCCGTGATTGTCTTTCTCTTTTTTACCTTATCTCCCACGAGCTACTCCGCTAAAGATCAGGTTAGTTTCACTCCCACAGACCCGGTGATTCAGGAGTTTGTGCGGTTAGTCAATGCGAAGCGGCGCAGCATTGGGTGTCCGGAGCTAAAGTGGGATATCAAGATTGCGGCAATCGCCTTGGGCCACAGTGCAGACATGGTCTCTCGTCATTTCTTCGGTCACACCAACCCTGATGGGAAAGATCCTTTTGAGCGGATCCGGGAATCAAGGCTGGGCTTTTCCTCGGCGGCAGAAAACATTGCACTTGGACCGAAGACTGCTCGGGAAGCTTACGACACCTGGTTGCGCAGCCCAGGGCACCGTAAGAATATGCTGGACAGTCGTTTCACGTGGCATGGTGTGGGCCGTGTAGAGGACAGGTGGACGCACGTATTGATCAGGCCTTAAGTCATCAAACACGAACTGAAGTCTGGATTGAGATGGGGACTTTCCCTATATTATATAAAGTCAGGAATTGATCTTACAGACACTGTCAAGTTTTGCCTTGAAGTGCCCTCCAAATGCCTATATACCGCATTTGAATTTTTGTGTATGTTTCACAACCCAAAATGGTTAATTTCCCTTCTGGGGTAAAAATGGAGTAGTAGGTGTTTTCCGTAGGCTGTTTTCTCAAAGCTTCTTCCTGAACTCCTCAATTCCAGATTTCGTCATTTAATACAACATTTCATGGAAAGCTTTCATAATTAATTATCTTTCCCGGGACTGAGTGAATGGATTTTATGTCTCCGTTTGACAGTGTAATCTCCCTTATGTCCCGACTTCACGATACGTTCTTTTCACAAATACAGTGTTCGTCCAGCTTGGCCCTGCATAGTAAGGGGAAACCTTTCAAAATGTAAGCTCTTTTGCTAAAGGGGGCTTCTAAAGAACGAAAGAGATGATTCCTCGGAAAAGAGAAAATATCAAAGTCTAATTATAGGCCAGCCTTTTTATCTTACTTATACCGCTTCTTTTCCACTCAACCGTGAAGTTATTTCAACCTTGTTACAAAAAAGGGGCACCTTCCAAATTCTCACATAGATTACGAATTCTCAATAAATCCTTTTAAAACAGCTGGTTTCACCTGCCATGCTCTTTTGGCATTAAAGTTGCTCTTAACATCATAGACATTAAAAAATAATACCGAAAAAGCCAAACCACGAGCAATCGTGGGACGGAAAGCCACGGGTCCATCTGGGATAGCCGGGTTGCCGAAGCAAAAGGAATTTTGTGAAGCCCGTGGTCTATATTGTGACACGGGCTTTTTTGGGGGGCCTCTCCTGAACATTAAGAAAGGTGATTTCGATGTTAATCTTCAACAAATGTCCTTTTTATCGAGATTCCGAAAGCCTAGGCCGGGGCAGAGGTCTCGGACATTGTGATCTTGGCGGTGAGGCGATTTGCGAGGGGGATATCCAGTTCTGTGATAGGTCCGATGATCTTAGGAAACAGTTATCGGAGAAAGAGAAGAAGGAGGATAATAAAAGGGAAGGAAACCAGAAAGAGAAGCCATTTAATTACAAAGTCCTTGTAGTAGACGATCAAGAACCAATGAGAAAATTAATTGTTACTTTACTATCCCAGCAGGGGCATCAATGCATCACTGCAAGTAATGGTGTCGAGGCATTGAACAAGATGATTCAAAATAGATGTGACGCTGTAATTACGGACATCGTAATGCCTGAAAAGGATGGAATTACCCTTACGAAAGAACTTTTAAGCATGTATCCTATGCTACCCATACTCGTAATGACTGCGCACAGTAAAGAATATTCTACTGAATCTGCTCTTATGGCAGGTGCCCGGGATTTTATAGGGAAGCCTTTCTCTATTGATGAATTTATCCTGCGGTTCAACAAAATGATGCGTGACCACGCGATTTTCTCCCAAATGGAGGCCAAGAAGAATGAAATGGTAGTTCATTTAGAAAAAAAGTCTTAAAATTCTGACCCTATGTCTGCTTTTCTATGCTACCCGTAATCGTCAACCTTGAGGGTTAGCTCAGAGTGAAGACTCGCAGGTGAAGTCGAGAATCGGACCATAACTTAATTTGACAGTGCCTGGAAGGTCAAGTATAGGTCAGGACATATCTATTGCTTTCCTATTGAGTTGGAAGCCCCTGCAAAGGGTTGTGGATTCCTCAGTCCTTTGAAATAGCGTTTACGGGTAGATAGATTGACCCCAGCGTACAATTGGCAACCGAGCAGAGTCCGTTTCCATGGGCTCATGCCAAGAAATCGTTTCATCATTGCCCCGAAAGAATAGGCTTGTCTGTTCAAGCGGTCGAAGCCACTCATGAGCTCGTCAGGAGTCATACCCTTGGGTTGAAAAAGGAGTGTATCCGGAGGATATCCACGGAGCCACCAGTCACGCACAAACAACCTGCCTTCGCTTAAGAGACGCTTATATAACCGTGTTCCCGGATAAGGAGTGAGGATCCTCAGTTGAACAACATCCATACGACATCTCATGATAAACTCAAGGGTCTGCTCGAACACATCCTTGTTTTCGTAATCAAATCCAAAAACAAAGGAGCCGAGTATTCCGAAACCTTCGCCATGGAATCGACGCATTGCCTCATAAAAATCGATCCTCAGGTTCTTTATTTTCTTCACCTCATTCTGTGTTCCTTTCTGTACCGATTCGAACCCGATCAAAAGCCCCAGGCACCCCGAACGTTCCATCAATCTGAGCAGCTCCAAGTCCTCAGCTAACGACACTGTTCCTTGCGCCAGCCATCGCCGCCGAAGAGGTATCATTTCAGTAAAGAGCTTTTTCGCTACATTCCGGTTCAGTCCAAGGGCGTCATCGACGAAGAAGAGGTGAGGGGAATCAATAGACTCTATCTCGGCAATCACCTCTCGAACCGGCCTGACTCGATATTGCTGCCCCAAGGTCTGACCAATACAACAGAATTCGCAATCGTACGGACACCCTCGGGATGTCTCGACGCCGATAGGGATACGAATATAACCCTGATATTTGGTTCCAGGTAAGAGATCTCGCCGTGGTTTCGGTAGACCTTTGAGATCTGTCATTTTACCGGCACGATATATTCTTTGCATCTGTCCCGAGGCGGCATCCGATACAAATCGTGGCCAGACACCCTCCGCTTCTCCCACGACGACAGCGTCTGCATGCTTTAAGGCTTCGTCAGGCAATACAGTGGGGTGTATTCCTCCCATCACCACCTTCACAGCCTTCTGGCGATAGGTGTCAGCGATACGATAGGCTCTTAGCGCAAGTTCGGTCAAGACAGTGATGCCCACCAAATCCACATCTTGATTGATGTCATCAGGAGCAAAAGCTTCCTCGACAATTGTAATCGTGTGGCCAGGCGGGGTGAGCGCCGCCAGAAGAGGAAGATTTACCCTCTGAAATTTGAAGGGGCTGGATATCGTGTCTTCACGTTGTTCATGGGGTGCGATAAGTTTTATTTTCATCATTCAGACTCCTTGTGGCAATTGCCGAAAGGTCGCGAAACGCCCCAACCCTCATCCGGTGGTGTCGGTATCCTCTTCACCACGTAATCACCTAATCCATGAAGAGAGCCGCTCATATAGGTACGCACTCTGTTGTCCTCGGCTATCAAAGAAAAAATCGATTTTTCGTAAGGACGAACCCGCAAAGACATCGGTATGCCCATCAGATCGAGAAGGGTCGCGAAATTATTCAGATGGGAAACCAGGACGCCAGGGCGAATGCTGGATAAGATCCCCTTCCTGCCATATCGCTCACCCACCACGAGGAACTCAGGTACATCGACGATCACCTGTAGGAAGACCAGCGTGAGGGCGCCCGAGAACTTCATGGTGCCGACGACCGGGAGCGAATACAACAGATCTTGGTAATCGCTGAACCTGAAAATGAGATCGATGGGGACAGCGAGCGTCGCTGCATGCAAGGCGGCCATGGCACGGGGAGTAGGTGCTCGAGTGATGGCACGAAGGGGGCGCTTTGCGATCACTTGTCCTCTTCCCATTTGGTGGCGATGATGCCCAGGATGAAGACCACGGCCGCGAAAACACCTATGATCGCGGCGTCACGCAGCGCGGCCATGTTGTCTTCAAATACCATCGCTGCCCGGAGCCCTTCGTTCACGTAGTACAGAGGCAGTATCCTGGCGAACTTCTGCAGAAACCCCGGCATCAGCTCAATAGGGAAGAAGCTCCCCGATAGGAACATCATCGGTAAACTGACGGCGTTTGCCGCCGCAGCAGCGCTCTGAGCCTCCCTGGCGAAGCGGGTGAGTATCATCCCGATTCCGACGAACGCGAAGACATCAAGCAAAATAAACGCAAGGAGCCAGGCGTCTATATGCAGGCTGACATTAAACACGGCGTAGCTCACCAGCAGCATCGCAATCGTGCATATGACCGCGAGTATGAACTGGTACAGGATGTTCGACAGTATCCAGTCGGTACGGGTGATGGGCGTGGTGGATAGCTTCCTGATGATGCCCTTCTGTCGCAGTTCCGTGTCCGAGTCCACCGTGCTGAACAGGCTCAACGTCATCACCGCCATTGCGATGATGCCGGGGACGAAGAACTCGATGAACCGGTATTTCTTGGTGAGTATCGATCTCTCAACCGACCTGATGAACGGCGGCTTCCCGGACATCGTCTGGTTTATCCCGGCGAACACCGAGTTCAGGATTTGCATCTTCGTGGACACCGAAGAAGAGCTGGGGTCGTATATATAGGTGATGGTGACGGATGCGTTGGGGTCGCTGAGCATCGCCCTCTGCATGAGGGACCTTTCATAACCTTTGGGAATTACGAGGACAAGGTTCACCTTGTTGTCCCTGACGTACTGCGTGGCGTTGACGGCAGGGTCGACCCTGGTTATCTTAAACTTCCCGTTGAGATCGAGGGTCTTGACGGACTGTGCGGACGATTTCGTCTGGTCGAGGTCCTGCACGCAAAGGTGGTATTCCACGTTGTCCTGGCTCATGAAGATCGTGCCGAACAAGAGTATCAGGATTACCGGGAACGCAATCGTGAAGAACATGGTGGTCTTCTCGCGGGAGAAGTTCAAGAGCTTCACGACGAGATTTGCACTGATGATGCGCGGGTTCATTTTGGCTCCATTTCGGGCGGATCCTCTCGGAGCGCCTCGCCAGTGAGCTTGAGGAAGACCTCTTC
>JBDRFJ010000015.1:0-3539 GCA_043818915.1 Pseudomonadota bacterium
ATTTGTTCCGCTATGGCATCCGGATTGCGGAAGGGTACAATTCGGCCCCGGCCTTCGGCAAGCATCTCGGTGGCATACCAGTACGGTGTCGAAATGACGGCTTTGCCTGTGCCCATGGCATAGGCAAGGGTCCCGGAGGTAATCTGGGCTTCTTCAAGATAAGGGGTTACGTAGATATCGGCGATGCCGAGAAACTCACATAACTCTTTTAGTTCAACAAAACGATTTTGAAAAATGACATGCTCGCCGATATCGAGTTTGCGCACGAGTTGCTGCAGCATGATCCGGTATGCATCCCCATGCAAATTTAGAATATGCGGGTGTGTTGCACCCAGGATAATATAGACCACATCAGGGTGTTTTTTGATGACCGCCGGAAGGGCCTGCAGCACATTTTCAATGCCCTTATTCGGGGAAATCAAGCCGAACGTGAGCAGCACCTTTTTGCCTTCCACGCCGAACTTGTCTTTGTAGAAGCTGGGATCAATAAACGGCGTATCCGGAATACCGTGATGGATAAAGGCAATTTTTTCCTCGGGCACGGCATAGATATCTTTAAGGAAATCAGAGGCCCTACGGCTCATCACCACCAGTTTGTCAGACAGATCGGATAGCTTGCACATGACGGCACGATATTCCGGCGCGGGGTCCTTCAAAACCGTGTGTAACGTCGTCACCACCGGCATGCGCAGATCACCCAATAGTTTCAGCAGGTGGCTGCCGGCCGGACCGCCGAAAAGAGCGTATTCATGCTGCACGCAGACAATATCCGTCCGACTGATATTGAGAAATTGAGATGCAACACCATAATCGGTCAACTTGTTCTGGTTGATCTCAAAGCGCACCTTTTCAGGATATGCATATCCCTCGGGTTTGTCGTTCATGGCCGCCGCCCAGTTGTAAATATCGGGGGCTTCCGCCGATAAGCCTTCAACCAAGTCCGTGGTGAAGGTTGCGATACCGCACTGGCGGGGCAGATAGTTGCCGATTACGGCAACCGAGTCGATTCCCTCGTAATACTTAATAACAGATGTCATAATCGCCACCTTTTTGTTTTACGTTTATCTTCCATTTGCCCAAATCGATTTCATTTTGCCTTTTTTTGCTTCCGCTTCTCCTTTAGTGTGTGCTTGCCTTTTTTCTGTTCTTCTCGTTTGCCTTTATCTCTTTTCCCCTTGTCTCCCATTTTGGCCTCTTTTCGTTTTTAAAATTGATAATTTCGTAAAAAGTCTAAAATCGAGTCACTCCCGCCCCGCACTTGATGTTGGGCGGGAGTGACGATTAAGGGACATATTGAACTTTTTACGAGGCCATTAATATTCCATTGACCTATTTTCCCGGTTATCTTTAATATTACCCTGTTTCATAGGCTAAGGTCAATTTTTATTAACCTATTTAATATGAGCAGTCGGGGAGTTTTTTGAACGCCCCGACTGCTCAAATATCTCGATAGATCAAATCGATCTGGTGATTATCACCCACGGCCACCCGGATACATGGAAGCCGTTGAGATCTTCGAAAAGTCCACCCTTGTTGCCATAAGCAATGAGGAGATAGAGTTTTTAAAAACCATGGCTGAGCGATACCCGTCAGCCGCAGATGTGGATCTCTTAAGGCCTGACCTCTTCCTGCAGGAAGGGGAGATTACAGTCGGTAAGGAGACCTTTCAGCTTCAGCAGAACCGTTAGCTCCGCATAATGCCATGCTCACCCGCAGAAAATGGCGCAGAGCGATACGGCGCGCTATTTCCTGTCGTGTGCAACAACTAGTTCGGTTCACTACTTTATGATTCGATAGATGGCTTTGAAATCCCTCTCCATGCTCTTCAGGATAGGTATCTCTGTGAATTCTGCAATCTCCCGCATAGCCAGCGGCGAGCTCGAACACAGGCCGGAAATAGCGCATGGAGTCATTCCGAAGGATTCCTTCAGCGCTCTGAGCCCTCCGAGGACCCCCGCCGCATCGGCAGCGCAGAACACTATCTTGTGAATACGGGAGCGCACCTCGGGTTCCTGAAGCAGCATCGCAGTTTCGCGCTGGAAGATGCCATCTGCGAACTCGATGACCAGGTAATTCCTGGGATTGTTTCCATATTTCATGTCAACGGCACGGAAAATTCCGATGAGATCCTCACGCTCCAACATGTAGGTTGAAGGAAAACCACAATAGGAGAAGTCGGCGACATGCTGCGCCCCACAATCCTCCATCAGAAGGATGTCTTTAAGGCCGGCCGTGCCGGTGATCTTAGCAGCCCGTACCGTTTTCTCCATGGATGATAGTGCGTAACAGCACGCAGCCGCCGCATAGCTCTTGCCGGAATTCATTGTCGTTCCGATGCAAAGGATCACCCTGGCACCTGGGCCGTTGCGCTCCCGCTTCCTGGGGTTGATCAGAACATGGTCTCTCGTATTGACTACTTTGCCGGTGCTATCGCATACATAGCCAAGCATGCGCACCTTTGTCGGGGATCTGATCAACTCGTTCTGGCACTTCATTTCTCCGACCAGTCCGCTGCGAGCGAGCAAATCGACGGTATCGCCAATGGCCTGAGGAACAAGCCCTTCATAGTAGTCTGGCGCGTATCTGTTTCCGAACACGAATACGGCTCGCGTCCGATCGTGAATTGTGTGTATCCGCGCGGACCTGCTCTCCAGTGTTGTATGATGCCCGAGGAGACACACTTCCCCAAACACAAGATCCCCGACGGTCGGCAACTTCTCAGGCAAGTCGTCGTATTGCTTGATGAGCTTCTTTGGGATGGCGAAAGCTGCGCTTGGAATGATGCAGTTCTGTCTGATAGTCTTCATGCTTGTTGAGAACCTTTCACAGGCGAATCCGGGATGTCGATGCCGCAAACGCCGAAGTAATATTTAGATGGAAAATTTTCCATCTATTCCATATTATCTACAAAAAGTGGAAAATCCTAACCAAAAAAATCCAACCCCCTGTTACTATTTCTTGCCACTACACTTCATCGGGATTATTCCAAATTTCTATTGAAGATTACAGGTTGAAACATGAAAAATCAAGGAATTTCAGTTTTTATATAGAAGCCTATTCTTTCACCAAAACTCAGATTATCTATATATCACCAACTCAGAGTGCCAAACAAAATCTTCTATATTTTTTGGATCATATCTTATCGAGTCACGGAGGCGGACGGGGCCTTATTGCCGCGTAATTTTCCCACTGATACCACTGCTCGGGGTGGGCATAAACATGCTGTTCAAAGGTCTTCAATACCGCCTCGCCTCCCCAACATCTCTCCTCAGAATTGTATCAGTATCACAGATTCAACAGAAGTGGAATTTAAGCTCCCACCCCTACCCACGATCATTTTATTTGACAAATCGGTATAATTGTTATACCTATTCACAATGAGATTCAAATACGACAGAAAAAAAACGACAAGTTGAAAAGAGATCCGAGGCGAGGAATTGGTTTTGAGGAGGAAGAATTATATGAAGAATACAGCTAAGAAAAAGGCCCCAACGGCTGACGAAATCGCGGAATTAGCAATGAAAGGGGAAGATGTTTCC
>JBDRFJ010000016.1:0-3985 GCA_043818915.1 Pseudomonadota bacterium
AATGGCCCTCACAGACCTGATGGAAGAGAAGGAGGAAAAGAGCAGCCATGGTATCACTCTTATATCTTTCCACTCGTCGAAGGGTCTGGAATTCCCCGTGGTATTCATAGCGGGTGTGGAGGAGGACATACTGCCGCACAAGAAATCGGCGGATAGGGATGAAGATATCGAGGAGGAAAGAAGGCTCTTCTATGTGGGAATAACGAGGGCGATGAACGAACTGTACATTACCTATACGGATCGCAGATCAAAGTACGGAAAGGAGAAACCTTCTGTTCCATCCAGGTTTCTAAAGGAGATCCCGGAGGAGGCGATCAAGAGGCTTGACAGGTTCGAAAAACTTGACCCCGAACAAGAGAAGGTCTACGCAAAGAAGTTCTTCGCAAACATAAAGGCGATTCTCGGAGACTGAGTGCGCCCATTTTATAAAAGATTGAGCTCAACCCTTTAACCTTTAAACTTCCGCACTTTGGCACTATTGCGCTTTTGCACTTCTGCACCGGGAAACGATTTCGAAAAAAGCTGCAACCATAACAGTATAATATTCGAATAGATATTGTTATTTTCAGACAAAAGTAAAATTGCGATGATGCAAGAAAGAGACAATAAACGAATCATGCGGGATTTCGGATTGCGCAGGGGCCGCCAGTTCCTCGCAATAGCGGCAACGCTGGTTCTCCTTTTATTTCTTGTTTTGCTTCATAAACACCCTGATCTTATTGGCGAATTCTCAAAGAATACTATCTTTGCAGCGCAGATTGTGCTCATCGCTGCGTTTATCGGTTTCAGCGCCCTTAACTGGAGATGCCCCTCATGTAAAAAATATCTGGGCAATGATATCAACAAACGTATATGCAAAAACTGCAGAACCAGATTGCAATAACAGGGTCCCTCTTTCGACTTCTGCACTTCTGAACTTCTGAGCTTTTGAACTATTGTACTTTTGCTCTATTACACTTTTACCTTTCCGCTAATTAGATCCAAGATGCAGAAGAAAATCTTTATTGTTTTTTCGTACCATAACTTTTATATATTATAGTATGCATAATTATGCTATAATGTGATATACAATCTTCTTAAAAGAATATGCATTTGGAGGCAGACTATGCGCACAACAATAGATATAGAGAATGATCTTATACATGAGGTCATGAAAAAGGCGGGAGTGAAAACGAAAAAGGATGCCATTGTAGCAGCGCTCAGAGATTACCTCAAGTATAAAAAGATCGAGGAACTGAAGGGACTTATCGGAAATTATGAAGACTTTGATCTTACTCTCGATGATTTGAAGAAAATGCGCAATGAGCGATAGGATACTTATCGATACCTCTGCATGGATCGTGAGCTTCAAAAAAGTAGGCAATGAAAGCCTGAAGCAGAAGGTTGTAGAGGCCCTCGCTTCCCTTTCGGCGGTGACTACCCCTGTCATTGTCCTTGAACTCCTCCAGGGTTGCCGTGACAGAAAGGAATACGAGTCCATGAAGTCGCGCATGGAGGCTTTGGAAATGTTATCTGTGAACGAAGATGTATGGGAGTCTGCTTACCGGGCTGGTTACGATCTGAGAAGAAAGGGTATAACAGTACCTACCATCGATATTCTGATCTTGTCGATAGCAAAGGTTCATAACTGCTCTGTTCTGCATCACGATAAACATTTCAAGCTTGTGGCAAAACACCTTGGAGTGATCGCACTGGATTATATCGATGGATAGTTTTTTCGGAGAGCCGGCTGACCTAAAAGAATCGTGATACCCCCCTTGTGGAGTGGTGAGGAGTAGTATTTGAAAAACAAGGACATTTTTGAGTTGGCCGACGATCGCCGCTTTATTCCTGGAATATATACCTATTGTGACCGCTGGTGTGAAAGTCAATAATCAACAGCCTGTTGAAAAAGTACTTTTTTGTTACCCTGAACTCGTTTCAGGGTCTCATAACCAATTGTTTTTATTAGATGCTGAATCAAGTTCAGCATGACATATCGACTAATTTATTAGTTTTTCAACAGCCTGTCAAGTCTGATAATCATATAAAAGGCTGCGGCTTATATAGCGCAGTCGACATCACTTAAGAAAGGCACCTCAAGAATGCTGCAAGGAGTATACAATTGCAGCATTAAAAAATAACAGGAGGTGCAGTAATGAAACTTTATGCGGGTGTGGATTTACATTCCAACAACAATTATCTTGGGATAATGGACAAGAAAGAAAAGAAGGTCTACAAGAAGAAATTGCCGAACGATCTATCCGAAGTATTGAAGGCATTGAACCCATATCGTAAGGATTTGGAGGGGATAGTGGTAGAATCGACGTTCAACTGGTACTGGCTTGTGGACGGCCTGATGGAGAACGGATATAGGGTTCATCTTGCCAACCCCTCTGCGATCAAGCAGTATGAAGGATTAAAGCATTCGGATGATGCCCGGGACGCCTTTCATCTTGCACACTTATTAAAATTGGGCATATTACCTGAAGGATACATCTATCCGAAAGAGGAAAGGCCGGTAAGGGATCTACTGAGAAAGCGGCTACAACTTGTTCACCATAAGACCGCGCATATTCTGAGTTTCAAAAACCTTGTCAGTCGCAATCTCGGCTTCCAGATGCCGAGCAACGATATCAAGAAGCTAAGCGAAGAAGACGTTGAGGGCATGTTTAAAGAGGAACATTTGGTGATGGCCGGTCAGGCGAACATAGCGACGATGCACTTTTTGAAGGAGAGGATAACGGAGATAGAGAAGGCGGTGTTGAAAAGGGCAAAGCTTAAAGAAGAGTATCACAACCTCCTGACGGTCCCGGGAATAGGAAAGATATTGGCCCTGACGATTATGCTTGAGACGGGGGAAATAACAAGATTTCCGGAAGTAGGCAACTACGTATCATATTGCCGCTGCGTGGGCAGCACCAGGATATCAAACGGAAAGAGCAAGGGCGAGGGAAACAGAAAGAACGGCAACAAGTATCTGTCTTGGGCATATGTGGAGGCCGCGAACTACGCGATACGGCTGTACCCCTATGTCCGTAGATATTACCAGAAGAAAACGGCAAAGACAAATAACATCGTAGCGATAAAGGCGATCAGTCATAAGCTGGCGAGGGCAAGTTATTATGTTGTAAAGGACCAGGAGGTGTTCAACCCGAAGAAGGCTTTCGGATAAAGGATGGCTGCGGCAGGAAACCTGTAGTGGGGTTGGCACTAAACCACAAAGTCTGATTGGCAAACTGCCGCATCCTTACTATACACCTCTTGGAAATGTGTGGTAACCTATTTCGCCCATGCCGTGAGCCACAACGGGTTGGACAAAGAGCCATGAAATCTGAACCCATATCAATTGGACACGGCATGGCACTGAAGATTTTCTGGGGCATCAACAGATGCCAGGGGCTGGTAAGGACAAAGAGGGCTCCGAGACTTTAGTAGAGTCTCTCCGCCCTCTCCAGACAACAGATTGTCCTTATCCGTCTTGATCCTGATGGGTGACTGGTGCGGAATAGTCCGAAGGGGCTATGTCTGTAACCTGTAACGAAAGAAATAACGGGTGCGGAAAAAGTGTCATGCATAACCGTGAGGGATAAAAAAGGAAAATATTTTATTAAATTTTCTGTTACGGATCGTTTGTCTCTTGACAAAGGGCCTTTTAATGGGTGACCCCAAAGCGGTGCAGTCCTCGTGTGCATAAAATTTATGAATCAAATGGGCTAAAATTGAATAAGGTAAAAGAATCTTTTATAGTAAATCAATCATGTATAAAGAGGCCGATTATGATATCGTTGTCATCGGTGCTGGCCATGCTGGCTGTGAGGCTGCACTCGCATCTGCCCGTCTGGGTTTTTCTACCTGCCTCTTCACCATCAACCTCGATACAATTGCACAGATGTCATGTAACCCTGCCATAGGTGGCCTTGCAAAAGGTCATCTCGTACGTGAAATAGATGCCCTCGGAGGAGAAATGGCAAAAGTGACAGATAAGGCAGGAATCCAGTTTAGG
>JBDRFJ010000017.1:0-8139 GCA_043818915.1 Pseudomonadota bacterium
TTCAAAACACAACTCTAAAACCATTCTGCTAAAGATATTCGAAATTCTTAAAAACAGATTTCAAATGCAACTGGTAAGCATCCATAGCAAGCAGTCATCCGGGCATAAAATTACAGACGATGCGATTAAAGATTTTAAATCAAAAGCGGATGTTGCCATTGCAGGCATCGGCGACTGAGGGTCTTGCAGCTCGGGCAGTGTGCTCGACGGGGTCCTACTTGAAAAGGCCGGTATTCCAGCAGTTTCAATTGTAACCCAACCTTTTCGAATTACCGGAAAAGAAATGGCTAAAAACTGGGGCGTTCCGGATTACCGTTTTCTGGATATCCCTCATCCTATTGCAAATCTAACCGAAGTAGAGCTCGATAACAGAGCTCAAATCATCATCGATGATGTAATTAACTTGCTCAAAGAGGGCCAGGCATGAACAGAAAACTATAATATCGTAAGAAGACCTTATATGGGCAGTTGAGGAGCTATATGTGATCACTATTTAAAGGCCGCACATCACAAGAAATATTTCCATCGCCTCCGGATAGCTTAAAGGAAAATATCCTTTAAAGATAATGCAGTCAAAGATCGATATAATACCTGTAATGTTCTGTTGATGCTTTTCGATAAAACGCTCTACGGTGCTTACCTCCAAAAAGTTGTTTCGCAACAATCTTTTCTGGTCGTGAGCGCCTTTTCTTTATTTCCGGCTTCACCGGGTTAGAGGATGATTCAATCAGATGATCGAGCCGGGATCAAGCCTCTTCATGCGCCTGTTGAAAATAGCGTCAGCTGGCTCTATTTTTCTGGCGTGCAGCGTCCACCAATATTCGTCCAATTCGAGACGATTATTAACCGTTTTAACTATTGACCGATAATTGATAGGATGGCCCGAATTGGGTTGACATCATAGTTTGATTTATTATAGATAGGTCAAAATCGACTTTGCCTGTGGTTTTCCTCCTGACAGGATGGCTACGGATGATATGATCTATCAAAGCTGAATGAGAATTTGTTCAGAATTTTTGTTTTTTATCCGCCAAAAATTTTGGCTTACTCATAGTGTGGAGTTTCCGATCCCATGTTTCATCACCGACCTAGTCGGTGCTATAGACCGAAGTTAGAATTATATCATAAATTTAATCTGACTCCGAAAAGGAGACCGTGTTATGGGGATGACAATTACAGAAAAGATACTTGCCATTCATGCTAACCTGGAAAAGGTTACGCCTGGAAATTTAATTAATGCCCGTATTGATATCGCTCTTGGGAACGATATTACCGCTCCAATTGCGATTGAAATTTTTAGAAAAAGTAGAGCAACAAAAGTTTTCGACAAGAAAAGAGTCGTCCTG
Organism: Pseudomonadota bacterium; assembly: GCA_043818915.1. Taxonomy (GTDB): domain Bacteria; phylum Desulfobacterota; class Desulfobacteria; order Desulfobacterales. The sequence continues at coordinate 1,347 of JBDRFJ010000017.1, forward strand.
GTTCTAGACCATTTTGTGCCCAATAAAGATATTAAATCAGCTACCCAGTCAAAAATAATCAGGGATTTTGCCATAGAACAGGACATTCTTTATTTTTTTGATTTGGGAGAAATGGGTATAGAACATGCGCTATTGCCCGAAAAAGGAATTGTACTTCCAGGTGATCTGATTATGGGAGCTGACAGCCATACCTGCACTTACGGTGCATTGGGTGCCTTCTCAGCAGGTGGTGGGAGTACGGATTTAGCTGCGGCAATGATTACCGGAGAACTCTGGTTCAAAGTGCCGGAATCTATAAAATTTGTTTACAAAGGCGAATTGAATCCATGGGTCGGAGGAAAGGATTTGATTTTATATACTATCGGCGATATTGAAGTTGATGGAGCTCTCTATAAAGCAATGGAGTTTACAGGCCCCGTTATACAAAATCTTAACATGTCGGACAGGTTTACGATGGCAAACATGGCGACGGAAGCCGGTGCTAAAAACGGTATTTTTGAGCCTGATGAGATAACAAAAGAATATATTTCAAATCGTGCTGTCCGTGATTATACGTTTGTTAAAAGTGATGAGGATGCGGTTTATTCAGAAATCATAGAGTATGATGTCAGCAACATCGAACCGCAGGTAGCCTTTCCTTATCTGCCCGAAAACACTAAAGGAATCAGCGAAGTAGGAGAGATCACAATAGATCAGGCTGTCATCGGATCATGTACGAACGGGAGATTAGAAGATCTTCGTATTGCCGCCACTGTCCTTAAAGGAAAAAGGGTCGCGAAACGCACACGGCTTATTGTTATCCCTGCGACGCCTTCAATTTATAGATCCGCCCTTGACGAAGGACTTTTTGAAATATTTTTGGATGCCGGCGCAATTATAAGCACGCCAACATGTGGACCCTGTATCGGGGGACATATGGGTATACTTGCAAAAGGGGAGCGAGCCGTGTCCACCACAAATCGAAATTTTGTCGGACGCATGGGACACATAGAAAGCGAGGTTTATCTTTGCAGTCCTGCCGTGGCAGCTGCTTCTGCTGTGTTGGGGAAAATCGGTGGACCGGACGAGCTTCTTTGAGTTAAGACCGGTTGACCAAAAAATAAACGAATCAATTCTTCCGTTGCTATATAAGGATATGCCATGAAAACAAAAGGAAAAGTGTGGAAGTTTGGAGACGACATCGATACGGATGTCATTATACCGGCCAGATATTTAAATACAAGTGATCCGAAAGAACTGGGCCAGCACTGCATGGAAGACGTGGACCCCAGTTTTGTCAGTAAGGTAAAGGAATCGGATATAATTGTAGCAGGTAAATATTTTGGTTGCGGCTCATCAAGGGAACATGCGCCCATTGCTATAAAGGCGGCAGGTGTTTCCTGCGTGATTGCAAGAAGTTTTGCAAGGATCTTTTATAGGAACGCTTTCAATATGGGTCTTCCCATATTGGAATGCGAAGATACGGACGCTTTTAAAACAGGAGATACGCTTTCTGTAGATTTTGATGCCGGTTTGATCTTCCATATTGAGGCGGGTAAAACCTATCAAGCAAGGCCGATTCCACCGTTTATGCAGGAGCTCATTCAAAGCGGTGGACTTATGAAGTACATTGAAAAAAAGATAAAATAATCTTAAGCAAAACAGAAACGGTTCCAACAGATGCTGCCACTGGTTGTGGATCCTTTATATTAAAGGAGATTCGTTTTAGTGCTTGAAACTCTCTTGCTTTTCTGTCTAAATCCTGTGCGTTATTTTTCTGCCGGGGTTTGGGAGTTTTCCAACTGCGGACTGATGGCTTCTTAAACTGCGATAACTTCCCCTGTTTAAATTTCATTCTGCAACCCCTTTAAGGGACCAACTTAATGAACGCATTCTTTTTTCACCTACGGCGGGCAGCAGGATATTTCTCAATCATAATTGGAAATAGAAGGGCATGTCAAAAAATAGCAAAAAAATCGTCGAGGTGACAGGTTTAAGGTTTAAACAAAGAACGGCGAAGGAATTGCTCCATCAAAGCAAAGAACTCTATTATGCGGTTGTGAAACAAATGGCAGAGGCAATTTTCCTTTTTGATGTCGAATCTAGACATGTTTTAGAATCCAATCCTGCCGCTGAAAAACTTTTAAGTTATACCGCTGAAGAATTGAGAAACTTAACCATATATGATTACATTGATCACACGAGGGAAAATATTGATCATCTGATTGAACGTGTTTTGCAAGAGGAACAACTTTTTCATGGAATACGCAGGTATAGACGAAAAAATGGTCTTATCGTCAATGTAGAGGTGAATGCTAAACATATCAATTATGATGGGAAGAATGTGATTTGTGTCGTTGCTCGGGATATTACTGAAAGGATCGAGGTCGAAAATGCTCTTCGCCAATCGGAAGAGAAACTGAGGGATCTTTCTCTCTATCTTTTAAATTTTCAGGAGAGCGAGCGAAAGCGGATCTCTAAAGAACTGCATGATGAATTGGGCCAAGCCTTAATGATGTTAAAATTCCAGGTAAAATCCTTACAAGAAATACCATTAGGAAAGAGGCTGGAGTTTAATGTCGAATGCGAAAAGATACAGAATTATTTAAATCAGATCATTGAAAATATTCGACGGATTTCGCGAGATTTAAGTCCGACGATTTTAGAAGACTTGGGTCTTTCTGCGGCTCTACGCCTTATGGTTAACGATATCAGCAGGTATTATCATCTTGAAAGTAAGGTTGAAATACAGGAAATTGATAAATTAATGTCAAAAAAATCTCAAGTTATCATATATAGAGTTTTTCAAGAAGCACTCACCAATATTGGAAAACACGCCCATGCTACTAAGCTTTATGTTGATGTAATAAAGAAAAATAAAAGCCTTGATTTCATTATTGAGGATAACGGGATAGGGTTTGATCTAAAAATAGGAAAGAAATATAACGGTATGGGAATCACTACAATGTCTGAGCGTGTAAGAATGATTGGCGGTGAGCTAAGTATATTGACTGAAAAAGGTACCGGCACAAAATTAGCGTATACCATTCCGTTTGAATTCAGTGAGAATAAACAATGAGCCTTTACCGGATTGTATTAGCAGACGACCACCCTATGTTTCGCCAAGGAATAAAGACGATTATTGAAAAAACGTCAGATATTAAGGTGGTCGGCGAAGCAGGAGATGGCTTGAAACTGCTTGAGATGATTAAAAATTTATTGCCGGACATGGTTATCCTTGACATTAGCATGCCGTATCTGAGGGGAATAGAAGCTACAAAGGAAGTTAAGCGAATTTCTGAAAATATAAAGGTGCTGATACTTACGATGCATAAAAAGAAAGAATACCTTTATTATGCAATTTCCGCAGGAGCTGATGGGTACATACTCAAAGAAGAGGCAATTATAGAACTTTTCTCCGCAATTAAAACCATACGAAAGGGAAGCAATTATATTTCTCCATCTCTTAACTCCGAACTGACCCATGATTTGATAAGATTTCAACAAGGAGAACAGGTTGATGGATTGATGGAACCCTTGTCGGTTCGTGAAAAAGAAGTCCTCATGTTGATTGCAGAAGGAATGTCTAATAAAGAGATCGCCAATTTATTGAATATAAGCATCAATACAGTTCAAAACCATCGCTCAAACATTAAGAAAAAACTGAATGCTAAAAAAACTGCTAACTTGGTGAGGTATGCAGTCAGCAAAGGATATATTTGACATGTTTTCTAAAGAATGTGTGCCAATACAATGAAAGAGGAGGTGCCTGGATAAAAAGAGAAACTTTAAGATTGACAAGGCTTTTTGTTTTTTGAGTATTAGCATTTTTCTAATGCTGACACTGGCCTGTAACGGTTACTCAATCTCCAATTAAATTATCATTGACATCAACGGTGCCTGATTCAGGTTTTAACAAAACTGCTATTAATTTTTTTGGCAATAAGGTTGTCGAACTGAGTCAGGAACAAATTGTAATCCGAAGATTTCTGGGCAGAGTATTGGGCGGTGTGTTCGAGAGTTTGGGGCTATCTGGTGTAGGCGAAATAGATTTTTTTTTGGCGCTTTGGCGCCATCCCGGTATACCACAGGATATGACCCCACTGTTATTAACTTTTACTTCCCTGACGCCGAAAGCATATTACGCTACTGGCGTTCGGAGAATCCCATTTACGGCATGATCCAGAGGACCATATACGACAGCGAGATGATGCTCTTATTCAAACTAAAGCGGGTGTTGCTGCAGCCGCCGAAAAAGCAATTTGCGGCGGGAAATAATGACATTTGATAGTATTTCTAGCGTGTCAAAGGCCCCCTTTTTTCCAAAAACTTCGTACCTTTTTTATAAAAAACAGTTTACTAAGCATAAGGTTTAAAAAGATGGCTTATTATCGATCCTGTGAAAGGGGTGTATAGATGGACAAAAAGGTTCTGTTTTGTAGGCTTTCAGAGACGGTTCAAATAGGGACGATGACCCTCAGAAATCGAATGGTTATGGCCCCAATGGGTTCCGCTCTTTCTGATGAGACAGGCTTGGTCACCGAAGTAATGAAGTACTATTATGAGGCCAGGGCAAAAGGAGGCGCCGGCATGGTGACTGTCGAGGCGACCAGCGTGGATTTTCCTCAAGGCCGCCACAGATTGCAGGCACTCTGCATTGATGGAGAAAGAACCCTCCCGGGTTTATCACAACTGGCAGGGTTGATTAAAAAGCATGGAGCGAGGGCCGCCATCCAACTTCATCACGGGGGTAGGGTGACGAAGTCCAAAGTCACAGGTGTCCAGCCGGTAGGCCCTTCAGCGATTCCTGCTCCCGGAGGGGAGGTCCCTCATGAATTAACCGAAGAAGAAATTTCTGCCATTATCGACCGTTTTGCCAGTGCAGCCGCATTAGCCAAAAAGGCGGGTTTTGAGGGGGTAGAGATCCACGGCGCCCATAGTTATTTGATAGCACAGTTTCTATCTTCTGCTTCCAATAAACGCAATGATAAATATGGGGGCAGCATAACTAACCGAGCGCGATTACTTGTCGAGGTCATCAAGTCTGTTAGGCAGGTGGTTGGCAGGGATTTTCCTGTTTGGTGCCGGATCAATACCGTCGAAATGGGCATAGAGGATGGCTTGTCTTTGGACGAGTCTTTAGAGATAGCAAAAATAGTTGACCCACTGGTTGATGCCATCAGTGTTTCGGCTTTTGGTTATGGAAAGTTTGATTTCTATCACAATCCAGAAATTCCCGGTGCTTTTATCTCTTTGGCGGCAGCGGTAAAAGAGGTTGTCAATAAACCTGTTATGGCTGCCGGAAAGATCACTCCAGAGGTTGGCGAGCAAGCCATAAGGGATGGCAGGATCGATATGGTGGTAATGGGCCGGGCTCTCCTTGCCGACCCTGAAACTCCCAACAAGATCGAATCCGGCGCCGTAGAGGAGCTCAGACCCTGTATCCACTGTTATCTTTGCCGAGACTCACGGTTTGCAGGCAGTTCCTCCCTTCGTTGTTCTGTAAACGCTGCGACTGGACGGGAAAATAGTTATATAATAAAGGCAGCGGATAAGGTTAAGAATGTATTGGTGGTCGGAGGAGGACCGGCAGGGATGGAGGCAGCCCGGGTGGCGGCAATGATGGGCCACCGGGTTAAGCTATATGAAAAGAGAAAGAGATTGGGCGGACAATTGAACTTTGCTTTGGTGCCACCTTATAAGGCGGGGATTGGCAAACTCAACGATTATTTTTTTACCCAGTTAAAAAAACTAGGGGTCCAAACTGAAGTGGGAAAGGAGGTTACTGTCGATCTCGTCAGGGATGCGAACGTGGATGCTGTAATTATAGCAACAGGTACGTTAACGGTGGTGCCCGCATTGCCGGGGGTAGACGGGGGCAGCGTTGTTTTAGCTCAGCAGGTGTTGGCAGGTGAGGTGGAAGTGGGTAATAAGGTGGTGGTGATCGGTGGGGGCATGGTGGGATGCGAGACTGCTGAGTTTCTGGAAGAACAGGGGAAAAAGGTAACCATTGTGGAGAAGCTCTCCGAGCTTGCTATCAACGAGCGACCCACACCGAGAAAGAAACTGCTGGACAGACTTGCGGGGAAGCCCATTGATATTTTTACCGGGGCCAGATGTGAACGGATGACTAAACAGGGCCTTGTAATAACCGATAACGAAGGTAGGAGGCAAACGTTACAGGCTGATTGCCTTATTTTTGCAACAAGTGTGATACCGAACGATGGGCTTTTTAATTCATTAAAGGGGTTGATATCCGACCTGTATCGCGCCGGGGATTGTGTAAAACCAAGGAGTATCGCAGAGGCCATTGATGATGGTATGCAGGTGGCCCTTCGTCTTAATTGACGGCAGCAGAAGTCCCAAAAAATGAGAACCGTAGGAAGGATTGCACGCTGAATAGTTGACCTGAATTCGATTTGAGTTAAAAACGGCAAAATCTTTATTTTGACATGAATACAATCGAAACTGAAACAGCAGATTATATTGATATGTTGAGTCAGTTCGCTTGTGATACCCGACTTGCCGATATCCCTGCGACGGTAAGTGAGCGCTGCCGGGTGATTATGGCCGATACGCTAGCGGTGATAGCGGCCGGCATGCAGGAACTGGAGATGAAAGCGCTTGTCGCTAACCGTCTACCGCGGGTAGCGGCCGGCAATGCGTCGGTGATCGGCAGCGGAAAGCGCTGCAATCCCCTCGACGCCGCATTACTCAATGCGACCGCAGGTGTGTGGCTCGAGCTTGATGAAGGCAACCTCTACACCAATGGTCATCCCGGCATCCATGTTATTCCCGCAGCGTTTGCATATGC
>JBDRFJ010000018.1:0-4013 GCA_043818915.1 Pseudomonadota bacterium
GGAAACACGGGTGATGCTGTTTACCGTTTCAGGTCTGTCAACCAGCACCTCCTCTGATGGAGGTTCATTGTTTGCAATGGACTTAAGCGTAACATGCGGGACAATTCCGCCGACCTCTTCGCCTTTGTTGTTCTGTTTGCGCTTGTAAACGAAGCCGCCAGCCGGACCTTGTTCAGGCTCTTTCAGTTCATAATATGAAAATGTTGCTGTCAACAAACGCTGTCTTGCAAGCGCAAGCGGCACGCGGCTCGTGTCTATTGTTATCCATCTCCTACCCCACTGCTCAGCAACATACGCCGTCGTCCCGCTGCCGCAGGTCGGGTCAAGAACAAGATCACCGGGGTCGGTGGTCATAAGGAGACAACGTTCAACTGTCAATGGACTAGTTTGAACAACATAAAACTTTTCAGAAAAAGTGCCAAGGATCGTATCGTCCCAAACATTTGCGTAAGGCATAAACGGAAAATCGTCTTCATATCTTTTATAAGCGAGTATTTTTCCTACCGGTATAATACGGTTTTTCTTATTTAGTTCATTCATGCCTTCCCAAGTTGTTTTCCAATGACTATTGGGACTAGGCAAGTATTCATTTCCATTAAAGAGGACGGGTTTAGAACCACCTGCTGGGGCACCGGGACTGACAATAGTGTCAGCACGGAAACGTCTGCCCTTTGGAAGCTCAACGTCACCGCGGACTTCAGCGGCAGTTAGTCTTCGACACTCCCCGTTTGGTAATTCAATCCAGTTATAGGTGCCTCCTTCAGTCCGTTCTCGCTTTGGTTGCCATAAGGGATTGTATTTAGTACGATCTTTGTCTCTTGAATACCACAGCAAAAAATCGTAAGCACTACTAATCAATTCAGATGTAAACGCAGATGTCTTGGCAAATGCTATAACGGCCACAAAATTCTCCGCCCCAAAAACCTCATCCATCAATTCCCTTACATGATGCAGGTTCTCCTCACTTATCTGCACAAAGATACTGCCGCTTGAGGTCAACAGGTCCCGCGCTATAAGCAGGCGATCACGCATATAGGTGAGATATGAATGCAGACCCAATTCCCAAGTATCCCGATAAGCCTTTACCATCTCAGGCTCTCGGGTCATGTCATCGTCTTCGTTGTGCTTCACATCGCGCTTGCGCACAAAGGGCTGGAAGTTCGACCCGAATTTCACGCCATAGGGCGGGTCCATATAGATCATCTGGACCTGCCCGCCGAGCCCTTCGTAATGCACAAGTGAGCTCATCACTACAAGCGAATCGCCGAGCACAAGGCGATTGACCCACTTGTCTTTATATTCATATGCCTTCAGAATCTGGTCGATGATCGAATGCTGCGGGTCGCCGAAGAGACTGAACATGTCCATCTGCTTGTCTTTCTTGTGGCTGGCGAGCGTCTCGATGATCGCCTTTGTCGAAAGCCGCTCATGCACAAACAACGGCAGTGTCGGCACATCGAAAGACAATCTCTCACCCTTGCCAGCCCAATTCAGAAACGGCTTGCCGATAGCCTTGAGCCCGTCCGCAATCGAGTTGACCGCGACCTGCGCTTTGTCGATCTCTGCCTGGATCTTTGCTCGTTCTTTTTCTGGTTCCGCGACTTTAATCTTTGCCTGGAGTTCCGCTAAGGATGCTATCACGTCATAGAGCTTTGCTATAAGAGCCTCACCCTGTTCACGCGTCGGGTTCTGCCCGTCCCACTCAAGGGCCGGCGAAAGAGAAGAATCGTAGCGATAGGTGACAGGCGGCTTCTTTTTCCTGAACTGGGCCTGCGTCCCGACCTCAGGCCGCATCAAACTTTCAGCGGTTGGATGGCGATATGGCTCTGTAAGACCTTTCTGGGCAGTTCCCCCTTTCCTGCTGACTTGCGATTTCTTATTGTTTGTCTTCTTCTTAGATGCAGGCATTATCTGTTTCTACCCCTGCAAGTCCTTGTAGAATTTCTTTACATATTATAAGTTTCAGTGAATATTTGCAACTACAGTTTCGAGTAATTTATACTTGGGCCGAAGGGAGGCCATCGTAATTCGGAATCCGTGTCCGAACCCGTCCGGAATGTCCATCCACTCAAAAGTTCCCTTTAGGTAAAACCTGTATTTTCAAAGAAAAGATAACCCATTTTAGACCGGCCGTAACGTAGGAGAATACTTCGTCGGATGGCAAGGGGAAAGAGACGCAAAGGGATTCAGGTACGCCCTTTACTTTTGCAGTTTAGTTCAACGCGACGCAGGTTCTAAAGCAACTTCAAATTTACGGGATATTTAATGTTCTCCTGATAAAGTTTTATTATCCTAATAGAGGAGAGCCCCGGAAAAATAAAAATCCCACCTCTTTTTAAAGAAATTGGATTTGGACTTCCGAGCGCCATACGCCACCCCAAGGGTTTATGGTTGATAGAAATTTGGCAAGGTCAGGCTTTCAGAGCGGCAATCCACAAACTGGATTCCCGGGAATCAGGTTTAATTGACCCCTTATGACTTCGACCCCCAATGCCAAAGGGCAGCGACTGGAACAGCGTGAAGATTCTGGCCAAAAGGAACCACTTCAGTGCCGGTGTAGAGTACAATTCCTCTGTGAAAATGCTTGCCCCCTAATTCGCCCAAAACCCTTAACCCTTTAAAATCTTCCGAACCGACCACGGAGGCTGTCTTGACCTCGATTCCAACCAGCCGTCCTTTTGGATCTTCTAACACCATATCTACTTCTTGCCCTATCGGGGTGCGAAAATGAAAAATTTGAGGTTGAATTCGGCTCCAGGGTATTTGCTTCCTAAGTTCCATCATCACGAAATTTTCCAAATATCCGCCGATGGAACCATCCGCAGTCATGCGCTCCGCGGTCGTCCCCGTCAAATGGGCTTTCAAGCCGGTATCGCTGATGACCAGCTTAGGAGCTTTGACCAGGCGTTTTCCCAGATTCCCAGACCAGGCCGGTATGTTTTGGATAATAAAGATAGCTTCTAAAAGGGTCATGTAGCGCTTGAGCGTACTCTGGGGAATGGCAGCCGTTCGTGAAAGGTCGGCGAAGTTAAGAAAAGTAGGAACGCGCACAGCGAGAATTGACAGGAGTCTGGGCAAATTCGCCATCCCTTCAATATTGGCCAGGTCGCGCACATCCCGATGCAATAAGGTGGTGATATAGGATCCAAACCAAGCCTTACGCCTGGCGTTAGCGGACCGACGGACGGCTTCCGGGTATCCTCCGACGACGACTCGTTCCAGGATATCAGCTTGATTCTCCGGATTTATTACATGGGATGGCAGTTTATGAGCGAATAAGGCATCTATGAACTCTTCTCTGACCCCAATCATTTCTCCCTGTGAAAACGGCCACAGGGTCAATATTTCCATTCTGCCAGCCAGCGACTCCGACAGGCGCGGAAGGAGAAAGACATTGGCAGAACCCGTCAAAAGAAAACGTCCAGGGTGCCTGTCCCGATCCACCACAGCCTTGATGGCCGGGAAAAGATCCGGTGCCTTTTGAACCTCATCAATGATCACCGGCCCATCTAATCCAGCAAGAAAGCCAGCAGGGTCATGACGCGCCGCTGAAAGAGCGGAGAAATCATCTAGGGTTATATACTTTGCAGAATATTCCCTGGAAACAATTGCCTTAGCCAGAGTACTCTTGCCCGTTTGTCGCGCTCCATTGAGCAGGACGACGGGAGTATCCGCGAGAGCATCCAATAAATTCGAAGTAATATTCCTTTTAATCATGGTCTTATTTTAACCATTTCATGGTTGAAAATCAACCAGTAAATGGTTAATTTGTAATGCGGAATCTCGGGGGAGGGTTGAAACCTGAACCTTTAGGCCCTTTGTTCCGCATCCAAAGTTAGGTCAAGGTTTTTCCCTGGGCTCGGTATCCTCCGCCTCTTCATCTTGTTTTCCATAACGTAGCCGAATGGCTTTGACAAGAATAAAAAATCCGGTCCAACCCAGTAACCCCCCTACTGTATAGGAGATAATTCTGGGAAAATAGAAGGCCACAAACGTAAGGAAGCAGATAAACA
>JBDRFJ010000019.1:0-2392 GCA_043818915.1 Pseudomonadota bacterium
TGACGAACATGCGTGCCTCAGGGCCGGATGAAAACATGATTCTCACATCTCCGACAAAGATGCGCCTTGAAAAACATATTTCATATATCAATGAGGACGAGGTGGGAGATGTTACGCCTGAGGCAATCTGCCTGCGCAAGGGATAGTGAAGTAAATGGAAAGATATAACAGAAAAGAAGTTGATAAGCGGCGTACCTTCGGGATTATCAGCCATCCTGATGCGGGAAAAACAACGTTGACTGAAAAACTCCTCCTTTTCGGGGGCGCGATCCAGCAGGCCGGGGCGGTCAAGGCCCGTAAAGCAGCCCGGCATGCCGTGAGCGACTGGATGGAAATTGAAAAGGAACGGGGCATATCAATAACAACATCTGTAATGAAGTTCAGATACAACGGGTTTGAAATCAACTTGCTGGATACCCCGGGGCACCAGGATTTTTCAGAGGATACTTACAGGGTACTTACTGCGGTTGACAGCGCATTGATGGTAATCGACAGTGCAAAAGGGGTCGAACCCCAGACTGAGAAACTGATGGAAGTCTGCAGGATGAGGAATACCCCTATAATAACATTTATCAACAAGCTCGACCGTGAAGGCATGGGACCGCTTGATATCCTGGATGATATCGAGAACAAACTTCAGATTGAATGCACGCCCCTTTCCTGGCCCATAGGTATGGGCAAGAGGTTTCGGGGGGTCTACAATCTTTATCATCATGAGCTTCACCTGTTTACTCCCGGGCAGAACACGGCAAAATGGAACGGAATCGTTATAAAAGACCTGTCTGATTCCAGGCTGGATGAATATCTTGAAGGCCAGGCCCAAGGACTTCGTGATGACATAGAATTAATTGAGGGGGCTGCCAATCCATTTGAGCTTGCACATTACCTGAAGGGAAATCAGACACCGGTCTTCTTCGGAAGCGCAATCAATAATTTCGGTGTGAAAGAGATGTTCGACGCTTTTGTGGAGATGGCCCCGTCCCCGGAGGTCAGGACTGCTGTCCCACGTGATGTCTCGCCTTATGAAAAATCATTTTCAGGCTTTGCTTTTAAGATTCAGGCAAACATGAATCCTGCTCACAGAGACAGGATCGCATTTATCAGGATCTGTTCCGGGAAATTCACACGAGGGATGAAAGTGATGCATCACAGGATCGACAAGGAAGTCTCTTTTGCAAATGCCACGACCTTTATGGCAAGGGAGAGAGAGAACATTGAAGAAGCCTTTCCAGGGGATATTATCGGAATCCATAACCACGGCACAATCAAGATCGGTGATACCTTTTCGGAAAAAGAACCGCTGAAATTCACGGGTATCCCGAATTTCGCGCCCGAGCATTTCCGCAGGGTCATGTTGAAAAATCCGTTAAAGATCAAGCATCTTCAAAAAGGCCTGACCCAGCTTGCAGAAGAAGGGGCTGTCCAGGTTTTCCGTCCGGTCACGAGCAACGATTACTTGTTAGGCGTAGTCGGTCTTCTTCAGTTTGATATTACAATGGCCAGGCTAAAATCCGAATACGGAGTCGATGCTGTTTATGAACCGGTTGAGTACAAAGTCGCCAGGTGGTTTGACTGCGGCGATCCCAAAAAAATGGCCGAGTTTGAAAAGAAAAACATCGACTTTATTGCCAGGGATTCTGAAGGCGCACTGGCATTTCTGACGACCAGTGAATGGGGGCTCGATTTCTACATGGAGAAGTGGCCGGATATCAGCTTTTACAAAACCCGTGAGATTGCCTGATTTTTGAATTGCGCTACGGTTTGAAGGTTTGAGGACACAAAAAACAGGCGGCTTACCTTTTGTGGAAAATGAAAGGTTCACGCCCCCGGCAGCGGATCTTCAGAATTTTTTCTTGAAACTGAGGCTGGTATGATGTAATATCATACCGGAGGCGATAAAAATGACAGTTTCAAAAATAGCGATTACATTAGACAACAACATGTTGAAACGGATTGATATCCTTGTGAAATCCAAATTTTTCCCAAACCGAAGCAAGGCTATTCAGGAGGCGGTTGCTGAGAAACTGACGCGTTTAGAAAAAAACCGTTTATCTCAAGAGTGCGCAAAACTTGATCCTGATTTCGAACAGGCTTTAGCCGAGGAAGGCTTTACATCGGAGCTGGAAGAATGGCCAGAATATTGAGAGGTGATATCTACTGGGCCGATTTAAATCCGGTTATTGGGAGCGAACAGGGCGGATTACGCCCTGTTCTTATTTTAAGCCAAAATGTTTTTAATGAACGATCCGGAACGGTTATTGCTGTTGCGTTAACGAGTCAGCCCCAAAGAGCTGGTTATCCTTTGACTTTAGAACTTATCGGCACGAAGCTTCCTAAAAAATCTTGGGTGAAGATCAGTCAGATCCGAACGCTCTCGATAAAACGTATCAGC
>JBDRFJ010000020.1:0-3575 GCA_043818915.1 Pseudomonadota bacterium
TTCTATCGTGGAGAATGGGTAAGCCAATTTCTTACGATCCCAAGTAGTTAGTTCGAAAAAGCTTGATGACGATAATCGCAACGCGACGACTGGCACACAGCTTTTCAAAGATAAATGAAGAATTCCCTTTTTTAAGACAAAGGCAGGGCCATGCGGGCCATCAGGATTCAGAACGGTCGAACACCCTTGCCGCAAGTGTTCTACGAGTTGTTCAGCCGCCTCGCGACCTGAATGCCCTGAAGAACCCTGTAGATTTTCACAATAAATGAGTAAGAGGGGGATATATATTTTCAGAATAAATTGACAAATAGAGTAAGATTATCAGAATAAATGAGCCTCTTTTAAGAGGCTTTTTTTGTTTGGAATAAAGGGCGGGAAATTTTAAAGGAACCTCCCGCCCTGTGAGAAATGAGAGCCAAAAATTGACCCTCAAAGGAGTTAAACATGATAAGCTTAGTTGTTGTCAAACTCAAGGAGATTTTTAAGCAAGGCCGTGATTATCCATGGCCCAGGCCTGAAATATGTCCGTGTTGTAAAGATCATAAATTATGGGGGCATGGTTTTGTAGAGAACTATTTTGATGGTTTCAGTGCCGGATTACTGCTTAGGCGTTATCGTTGTCCGCTGTGCGGTTGTATTGTGAAGCTTAAACCTGGAGGTTATTTTAACCGATTCCAGGCCTCGATTGGAACTATCCGTTCCAGTATATCCCGCCGATTGAAGAAAGGCCGATGGCCATCTGGTCTTTCGCGTTCACGTCAAGGGCACTGGCTAAGGGCTCTTAAGAGGAAGGTTGAAGCTTACCTGGGTAAGAACTGGCAAAGAGGTTTAATAGAAGGTTTTGACTATCTCCTTAAACAAGGCAAAGTGCCTGTCAGCCGATCCATTTAACCTGAGATAGACTTCGTTTTAAATAAACCCTACCGAAGAGTGTCGTTCCCAAAGGGTATTTGCTGTTGTAGATAGGGGAGAAAACACGAAAGGAGGGTTTTTCATGGACGAAGATCAAAAAAAGGATGTTGCGATCTTTCGTTTTGGTGTGATCAGCGACTTTGTCAGCGGGGTTCACCTGGAGCGGGGAGAGCAAGAGCAGTTTTTAAGGGAGAAGTGTAGGCGGAAATGGTCCATTCCTCATTCATTCAGGACACGACTTACCAGAAGTACCATTTTACGTTGGATCAAGCGCTACAGAGACAGTAACGGAAAACTGGAATCGTTATATCCCAACGATCGGTCGGATCGGGGTATAAGCCGGGGCATGGACGAGGAAACCTCTCTTGCCCTTATCCGTCTTAGAAGAGAATTGCCCAGGGCGACGGTTCCATTCCTCATCGAGAAGATGGATGAACGGGGGTTGGTCTCATCGGGAATGGATCTGAATCTATCCACGGTTTACCGTTTTTTGCACTGCCACAATCTCATGAATCCCGCCCAGTCAAAGCCCGAAGACAGGCGCAAATTTGAGGCGGAACTTCCTAACGATCTATGGCAGAGCGATGCCATGCACGGACCCAGGGTAGAAGTGGATGGCCGAATGAGAAAGACCTATCTTTTGGCCTTTATAGACGACCACTCACGATTAGTCCCCCACGGCCAGTTTTATCTATCAGAAGGCATCACTTCCTACATCGATGCCCTTGAGCAAGCTCTTTTGAAAAGAGGGTTGCCCAGGAAACTATACCTGGATAATGGCCCCGCTTTTCGCTCAAAGCATCTGGAGTATGCCACGGCCTCATTAGGCATCGCCCTGATTCATGCCAGACCTTATAAACCCCAGGGAAAAGGCAAGATAGAAAGATTCTTCCGCACGGTGAGAATGCAGTTCTTGCAAGGGTTTAAAGGCGGCGATTTACAGGAACTCAATGAGGCATTTGACTTATGGCTCAATGACATCTACCACCAGAGAAAACATACCGCTACCGGGCAGAGTCCTTTTGAACGATTCACCTCCCGTATGGAATGTCTCAGGGCAGCCCCAAAGGATCTTAGAGATTATTTCCGTAAACATGCCCGGCGCAGGGTCGCCAGGGACAGAACCATCACGCTTAATGGAAAGCTTTATGAGGCCCCCGTAGGTCTTATCGGCAAACATGTTCTCCTTTTATACCATGATGACCAGCCCCAGCGTGTCGAGATCACATGCAACCACAAATCCTACGGATTATTGACCCCTCTGGATCTGCACATCAATTCCAGGGTGAAGAGAAACAGAAACAGCGGAACCGATGTGGAAATCCTTGATAAGGCATCAAGGTACCAGGGAGGCAAGCTGTGGGACATGGGAAGGGAGGGATAGTCTATGGATGCTATTTATCGAACTTTCTTTGGCTTTAGCAAAGAACCTTTTGTTTCAGATATAGAACTTAATGAAATCCTTAAAACACCGGAACTTATAGCGGTCAAAGAACGCTTTGACTATGCCCTGAGAATCGGCGCGATAGCCCTGCTTACAGGGGATATAGGCAGTGGAAAATCCACCGCCCTAAGATATGCTACAGGACAACTGCACCCTTCCGAATACACCTCATTCTACATCACCGCCTCATCCGGTTCCATCCTGGAGCTTTATCGTCAGGTATTGAGCGAATTTGGCATCGATATGGCAAGCACATCTCGTGCCGTTATGACAAGGCTGATCAAAAGAGAAATACAAGAAATAGTCTTGGGGAAAAAGATGAAAATCGCTCTCATCATAGATGAAGCATCTTTGATCCGGCTGGATGTCTTCCCGGAACTTCATACAATTACCCAGTTCAACCACGACTCAAAACCATATCTGCCTGTTATCCTGGCAGGGCAATCCAGCCTCATTGACAAACTTTCTTATCACTCATCTCAGCCCTTCGCCTCAAGAATCGTAGCCCGCAGCCATCTTGAGGGCGTAAATAGAGAGGATATGGAACAATACCTCAAGCATCATCTGTCTATTGCCGGTGTTAAGAAAAATCTCTTCGATCAAGCCGCCATTACTGCCATCCATCAAGGATCAGGGGGCCTGTTCAGAAAAGCAAACCATCTGGCAAGGGGAGCGCTCATTGCAGCAGCAAAAAACCAGTCCATGGCCGTCAGTGCCGAACACGTGCGTCTTGCTTCTACCGAAATTTTTTAATACAAGACATCACCCTAAGGAATGTAACTCGTGAAGATAAAAAAGGTTACACAATGCATCTTTAAAATATGGCTTATCCTTTACCGGTTCGAAAGCTTCATCTGGTACCGTTACTCCCACTCTTTTACGGAAATCAATGGTGGAAAAGACTTCCCTGAGTATCATCAGAGCCAACCGTATACGGACGACATTCCTTTCTAACAAAAACCGAGGTTTATGGTCACCCATTAACCTCGGTTCAAATAAATTGAAAATCTTCATATTGTCCCATATAATAAAAAAATATCAGTCCATTTAATTTGGAAATCTACAATAAGTAAATTCAGCGGTTTACGTTGAAGCTTATGGTAAGTAATTGTTAACTTTTAGGGAGTATAGATAAAGCGCAATATCGGCAGATTTGGCGACTTTTGAGGGCAGTCTGGAATCGTCCTCTCAGGACGAACCCTCCATCTATTTTCATTGA
>JBDRFJ010000021.1:0-11613 GCA_043818915.1 Pseudomonadota bacterium
CTCCGCGGTTTCACGAGCGGTTATGCCATTCCCAGCTATGTGATAGACGCGCCGGGAGGGGGAGGCAAAATACCGGTGAATCCCGAGTATACTTGCGGCTGCGAAGGGTCGGATCTGATCTTGCGCAACTATGAAGGGAAGGTATTCCGATATCCGGATGTATATGGCGCGGCCGTCTCCTCACTGTAATATCTGTGCTGATGCAGCATTACATATTCTACCACGAAATTTTCATGGAGCAGATAATAGATGAAAATCGGATTGACCTATGATTTGCGTTCCGAGTATCTGGCCGTCGGCTTTAGCGAAGAGGAAACCGCGGAGTTCGACCGCGACGATACGGTCGAAGCTATTGAACGAGCCCTTGAATCGCTTGGCCATCGGACCGAACGTATCGGCAATGTCAAACGGTTGATTGAAAGGCTTGCAACAGGAGACCGATGGGATCTGGTTTTCAATATCGCCGAGGGGCTGCTCGGCATAGGGCGAGAAGCCCAGGTGCCCGCGGTTCTTGACGCCTACGATATTGCTTACACTTTTTCCGACCCCCTGGTAATGAGCCTGACCCTTCACAAAGGAATAACCAAACGGGTCATTCGAGATGCTGGGTTGCCGACAGCGGAATTCGAAGTAGTGACAGTGGTTGAGGATGTCGAGCTGGTCCGATTTTCGCCGCCCTATTTTATAAAGCCCGTGGCCGAGGGGACGAGCAAAGGCGTTGGTCCTTCATCCGTGGTGCGTCGACGGGAAGATTTGGCGGATCGCTGCGCTGCCATGCTGACCGCCTACCGGCAACCTGTGCTGGTGGAACAGTTTCTGCCGGGCCGAGAATTTACCGTTGGGATACTGGGAACCTGTCGCGATGCCGAAGTACTGGGAACGGTAGAGGTATGCCTTCGGGCAGGGGCCGAACCCGAGGCCTACTCATATATCAACAAGAAACGCTACGAGGCATTGGTCGAATATTGTCTCGTTGACAGTGGTAAAGACTCGGTAGTCAAAGAAGCAGAAACCGTTGCCTTGGAAAGCTGGCGAGTTCTCGGCTGCCGCGACGCTGGCCGGGTAGACCTGCGTTGCGACGCCGAGGGACGTCCGGTTTTTATTGAGGTCAACCCGTTGGCCGGCCTCCACCCCGAACACTCGGATCTTCCGATCATCGGTCGGCGCACAGGGATGTCTTATGGTGAATTAGTGCGGCGTATCGTCAATTCAGCCGTTACCCGGCTCAGGGGGGACCATCCGGGGCATTAGGGGGAGAGATGAAGGTTGCTGTCGTGTACAATGCCGTGTATGACGAGAATTCTCCGGATGAGCGGGACGTGCTGATTCAGGCCAACGCAATATCCGACGCCCTCCGGGACTTGGACCACGAGGTGGCCACGTTCGCCTGCGACCTGGATCTCGGGGAGATCGAGGCAAGGCTGAGACACGTACGGCCGGATGTTGTTTTCAATCTGGTAGAGTCCCTTGGGAGCAAGGGGGCGCTTATACACCTATTCCCCGCCCTTCTTGATGCCATGCAAGTGCCCTATACCGGATCAAGCGCAATGGCCATAGGCCTTACCTCCCACAAGTTAATGGCAAAATCACACATGGTTCGTGGGGGCCTTCCAACGCCTCCGTGGATCGGGCCCTATCCCATAGATTGGCCGCCGATCCAGAGGACCGGCTGGCCCGGTCTGCAAGCGGAGCTCCGGACATGGATATTCAAATCCGTGTGGGAACACGCCTCCATCGGCCTTGAGGATGCAAATTTAGTAGAAGGATTGTCCTGCGCCGAACTGTGTAATGCGTTGCCGGAGCGTGCGACGGCGCTGGGCGGAGCCTGCTTTGCGGAGACATTTATAGACGGTCGAGAATTCAACATGGCGCTTCTTGCCGGCAAGGACGGCCCTCAGGTGCTTTCACCGGCGGAGATCATTTTTGAGGGATTTGGTGACAAGCCGCGCATTGTTGGGTATCGTGCCAAATGGGTCGTGGACACTTACGAATACCTCCATACGTCGCGACGGTTTGATTTTGGACCGGAAGACCGCCCTCTATTGAAACAGCTTCGTGAATTGGCACTCCGATGTTGGGAGCTGTTCGGTTTGGGGGGCTATGCGCGGGTGGATTTTCGAGTGGACGCCGATGGGCGACCCTCGATTCTGGAGATTAACGCCAACCCCTGCCTTAGCCCCGACGCTGGATTTGCCGCGGCCCTTGACTGTACCGGTATCACTTTCCCCGAGGCCGTTGATCGTATCGTCCGTCATGCTGTCCGTGTAAGGCAGTCAAGTGAGATCCCCTATCCTTGAATAGGCAGGCCCCTCAATCCTAAAAAGAGAGAACCTATGCATACCGGCGGTAATATTGGGTAAACACTGCGTTCGAGCGAAGTGAGAAATCTTTGACGTGTAATGTGCCGAAACTATAAGATTTCTCCCTGCGGTCGAAATGACAAATTCACTGAGTTGGACTTTTTATGAATTAGTCAAACTTGACAGCTTCATAATATATGGACTAATATTTTTATTATCAGCTATGAGATAACCTGGAGGTATCATGTTGATCCAGATGGCGATTTCTCGCTCCCGGGAATACCTGGCGGATTCTACCGGAGCTGCGTTGACCGGCCAGCCAAACGGGCTTGCCCGAGCGCTCGCAAAATTGGGCGCTGCTTCAAAACAGATTCCTATGAATGCCAACCCGTCCACGGCCCACATGTTTATCGTGAACCCTTTAACGGCAAAGAATCTTATGAATCTTTTCAGTACTCATCCCCCTATAGAGGAAAGGATACGGAGACTGAGAGGGTACTAATGGAGCACGTTGATATTATCATCCGCAACGGTATTGTTGTGACCATGAATGAAGAAAGGTCTGTATTCTATCCTGGGGCGGTAGCGGTTCGCGGTGATCTTATCGTGGAAGTCGGGCAGGAACAGAGCGTATGCAGCGGTTTTAGAGGAGAAAAAGAGATAGATGCCCGGGGCGGGATTGTTATGCCGGGCCTGATCAATACGCATACTCACGCCGCCATGACCTGTTTCAGGGGATTGGCCGATGACCTCCCTCTAATGACCTGGTTGAATGATCATATCTTTCCTGCTGAAAGCAAACTTTCGCCTGAGATGGTCTATCAGGGGACCCTTTTGGCCTGCGCCGAGATGATCCTTTCCGGCACTACTACGTTTTGCGATATGTATCTGTTTGAAGACTCTGTGGCCGAGGCAGCCAAACATGCCGGCATGCGTGCGTTGGTGGGCGAAGTCCTGTACGATTTTCCGTCACCCAACTATGGTCCTATTGAAAAAGGGTTTGAATACACGGAGATTCTCCTTGATAAGTGGAAAGATGACCCCCTTGTTTCCATAGCAGTAGAACCCCATTCACCCTATCTTTGTTCTCCCGATATTTTGCAAAAGGCAAAGGAACTGTCTGACCGATATAATGCCCCGCTGGTGATTCACCTTGCAGAGACAGAGCACGAAGTACGTCAGATGCGAGAGAAATACGGTTTCACACCCGTGGGCCATCTGGCCAACTTGGATGTCCTGTGTCCGCGCATGATAGCCGATCACTGTGTAGCTCTTACGGATGAAGACATAACCCTTATGAAAAGGTTTGATGTAAAGGTCGCTCACAATCCTGAAAGCAACATGAAGTTAGCCTCTGGAATTGCTCCGCTTCCCGAACTCATCAAGAGCGGGATCACGGTAGGACTCGGGACCGATGGGTGTGCGAGCAACAACAATCTCGACCTTTTTCAGGAAATGGATTCCGCAGCCAAGCTTCACAAGGTCATCACTCTTGATCCCACTGTCATGGATGCCCGGACCGTGGTTGAAATGGCAACCATTAATGGCGCCAAGGTGTTGGGAATGGATAGACTTGTCGGTTCCTTGGAGGCCCGTAAAAAGGCCGATATTATAGTGATTGATATTAGGAAGCCACACCTTACTCCCATGTATAATGTCTATTCACATTTAGCATATGCAGTTACAGGGAATGATGTAACTACTGTTATTATAGACGGACAGGTCGTCATGGAGGCCTGTATACTGAAAACACTCGATTTAGAAGCGACGATGAATACAGTCAACCGTATTGCAGACGAAAAACTAAGGTGTTTTTCTTGACATTCCATATAATTTCCGATTTATTAATTGTAGTAATATTGATGAGTGCGTAAAAAATCTTCTGTGAAAACAGTCAATTTTGGCAGTCTATGCAAGGAGAAGTGAGATATGGCACCCGATGAACAGCGAAGGAGGCTTCGAGTTTCTTTTCAGGTTGATGTTGAGCTTCATGTGGAGGGGCATGATACTATCAACGTTACCTCCAAGGATATCAGCATGAAAGGGGTCTTTATAAAAACAGGAGAAAAGATTTTCCAGGGCAAACCTTGTCGTGTGAGAATCAGTCTTTCCGGGGCTTCTGGAGTTCCACCTCTCGATATTAAGGGGAAGATTGCTCGTATAGATTCCAATGGAGTGGGAGTCGATTTCTTGGAAATGGATCCAGAAACCTTTACACATTTAAGAAATATTGTGGCTTACAACTTTGGTGATGCCGACCAGGTAGACGAGGAGATCAGTCACTCAGCCTTTTAACTCCGTAGCCTTAAAAATACTTGACACTGAATTAATTATAGTTTAATAATCTTTATTTCTGATCAAGGTGATGCGGGGTGGAGCAGTCTGGTAGCTCGTCGGGCTCATAACCCGAAGGTCGTTGGTTCAAATCCAGCCCCCGCTACCAATTTATAGAGACCTTTAAGAAAATTGAATATTTTGCAAAGGCTTTGTTTGCCTGAGTATTAAAATTTTTTTTATGGAGTAAAGATTGTGAAGACAGTGGTTGCCAAAGAAGGCAGTATAGAGAGAAAGTGGTATGTGATAGATGCAGCAGGTCAAGTATTGGGGCGACTTGCCTCGAATGTCGCTTTCAGGCTTCGAGGGAAACATAAACCTATCTATACGGCTCATGTTGACACCGGCGATTTTATCGTAGTGATTAACGCGGACAAAATTGTGTTGACCGGCAAAAAATGGGACGATAAGCTATATTATCGCCATTCTGGATACGTGGGTGGGATTACCTCAATTACAGCAAAGGATTTGTTGAAGAAACGTCCTGAAGATTTAATACGTTTCGCGGTAAAAGGGATGCTCCCCAAAAACAGCTTGGGGAGGAAGATTATAAAAAAGCTGAAGATTTATGCTGGAAGCGATCACCCACATACTGCGCAAGGCCCGGAATCGTTAGAAATTTAGAGTGGAGCATATTATGGTAGCAAAAGAAGTTTATTGTGCAACAGGAAGACGAAAGACCTCGGTTGCCCGAACCCGTTTAATGCCGGGGAGCGGGGATATTACTATCAACAGTCGTCCTATTGATGAGTATTTTACATTAGAAAGCGCCAAAATGCTTGTCAGGCAGCCTTTTGATTTGACAGGAACTCGGGACCGATTTGATGTGTCAATCAATGTTTCAGGCGGAGGGGTTTCGGGGCAGGCCGGTGCGATTAGACATGGCATTGCCAGGGCCTTGTTGCTTGTTGATTCCGAATTAAGAGGTCCTCTTAAGAAAGCCGGCTTTATAAAACGCGATCCCCGTGTTAAGGAACGGAAAAAGTATG
The DNA here is from genome assembly GCA_043818915.1 of Pseudomonadota bacterium. GTDB lineage: Bacteria > Desulfobacterota > Desulfobacteria > Desulfobacterales. The sequence goes on from JBDRFJ010000021.1 coordinate 5,624, forward strand.
GGCAAAAAGGGGCGCGCGCCCATTTTCAATTCTCAAAACGTTAATATCAATACGTACTTGATATTTTTATAAAAAAGAGGAAGGTGGCCTAAGGTCCCTTCCTCTTTTTGTTTACCCCCCTTTACTAAAGGGGGATGCGTAATTGGATACATCACATAAATGTAAACTGTTGCAAGCTCTTATTAGTAACTGTGTGACAGGAGGGGGCTAACAATGATCAAGGTCGCTGTAATTGGTGCAACAGGGTATGCCGGTGCGGAACTGGTACGGATCTTGGCAGGGCACCCGGAGGCCTCATTAGCGTTGATTACATCGCGCCGGTATGCTGGTAAACCGTTTGCCGAGATTTATCCTGCTATGGCCGGTGTGGTTGACTTGAAATGTATCCCGTTTGATGCTGATACTGTTTCAGAGACCGCTGATTTTGTCTTTACAGCGCTGCCGCACAAGGTTGCTATGGGGGTGGTCCCCGGGTTATTGGAGAGAGGAGCTAAGGTAATAGATCTTAGCGCTGATTTTCGATTTAAGGACTCCGCTATTTATGAACAGTGGTACCAACCTCATGAATTTCCATCTCTTTTGGAGACGGCTACATATGGGTTGCCGGAGATCAACTTTGAGTTAATACAAAAGAGTTTCTTAATCGGTAATCCGGGTTGTTATCCTACAAGTACTATTTTGCCGCTTGCGCCATTTATGAAGGGGGATCTCATTGATTTGTGTTCTATTATTGTTGATTCCAAATCAGGGGTGAGCGGCGCTGGTCGTTCCCTTTCTTTGACTACGCATTTTTGTGAGGTTCATGAAGGATTTCGTGCTTATAAGGTAGCAGCTCATCGACATACCCCGGAAATAGAAGAAGTATTAAGCAATCTCGCTGGCCGTAATGTGACGATCACCTTTACTCCTCATCTTGTTCCAATGAGCCGGGGCATGCTGACAACTATTTATGCTGATCTGTCTGATGATCTTTCTATTGATGTTGTGCATGACCTGTTGTTGTCATATTATAAGGACAAACCATTTGTTCGTATCTTAGAGTCGGGGCGCGTTCCGGATACCCTGCATGTGCGGGGCACCAATTACTGTGATATTGGATTTCAAATAGACAAACGGACTAATCGTTTAATTTTAATTTCTGTGATTGATAATCTCGTCAAAGGGGCCTCAGGTCAAGCAGTGCAGAATATGAATATAATGGCGGGACTGCCGGAAACCGCGGGCCTTTCCGTGTGTCCGTTTCCTGTTTAGGCAAAGCTGAGAAACAATTAATTCGATATCATATCCGCAGATTACGCAGATTTCACGGATTTTCAATAAAATAAAGTTATATGGAAGTTGTTAACCCTATTATATAAATATAATCTGTGCAATCTGCGTAATCTGCGGATTGGTTAAACTTTCTATTTGTTATGTTCAGAAACTTCAAGCTGATCATTGAATATGACGGTACGGATTATCATGGCTGGCAGCGACAAAAAGGGGTCGCTACTATACAAGAAACTATCGAGTCAGCTATTAAAATAATGACTGACCAACCTGTAACACTCATCGGGTCGGGCCGGACCGATGCAGGTGTTCATTCCCTTGGGCAGGTTGCCAATTTCAAAGTAGCCACCAAGCTCACCCCCCTGATATTCAAAAGGGGATTGAATAGCCTTCTCTCCCCTGATATTGTTATAAAAGATGTTGAACAGGCGCCGGATTCTTTTCACGCCAGATACGATTGCAAGGGGAAATGTTATCAATATCATATCCTGAATCGCGAAATTTCGTCCGCAATTCATCGAAGCTTTGAATGGCATATAAGCCGGCCTCTCAGGATTGAAGCGATGAGAGATGCGCTTCTTTGTCTTAAAGGGGAACACGATTTTTCCGCTTTTGAGGCCGCGGGAAGCGATTGCAAAAATGCTGTGCGAATCGTATCGGATATAGGGCTTGAAGCGCATAAAGATGGGAAGCTAATTTTTAGTATTTCTGCAAATGGTTTTTTGAGACATATGGTTAGAAATATTGTTGGAACATTGGTTGATGTGGGAATCGGCCGGATTACTCCAAAAGAATTTAATGAAATTTTTTTGTCAAAAAATCGTGCTAATGCCGGTGCCACCGCGCCTCCTCAGGGGCTTTTTTTAATGCAGGTTTTTTATTAGGTATCCTACGGATGATAGCTCCACGTGTGTGGCGGAAGACACTGAAACATTAATAAATTCGAAATTCGAATATCGAAATTCGAAACAAATCCAAAATTAGAAGACCAAATGTTCAAAACTTTTTTCGTTCTCACGCACCGTTCCTACATAGCCAATTCTGTATCTCGGTTGAGTTGTTCTGTTTTGGATTTTATTTTTTGGTCATTTGAATTTGTTTCGGATTTCGGATTTCGGATTTCGGATTTTAAATTTCTGTGCAGAGCAGTAGTTCTCGTATTATTACTTGCTTGTTCACCGGCCATTGCCGCCGAAGCCCCTGATTTTTTTACACAAGATTCTTCTGATGAGCCATGGCACATAAAAGCTGACAACTTAACCTATGATAAAAAGAATAATTTATATATTGCAAAGGGTAACGTCAGGCTTATAAGAGGGAACAGGACGCTGACGGCCGATACCGTTTATGTAAATCGCACAACCAATATCGCTGATGCCTCCGGAGAGGTTGTAATGACCGTAGATGCCGACATCCTTACCGGAAGCAGGATTGTCATGAACATGAAGACAGAGGTCGGTGTTATCTATGAGGGAAAGATGTTCATTGCGGCAAATCATTTTTATATACGTGGAAACAAGATAATCAAGACCGGCAAGGAAACCTATTATATTGATGATTGCAGTCTTACTACCTGCGACGGGGATTCGCCTGATTGGAAGATTACCGGAAAAGATCTCAATATTACCATCGATGGATACGGCACGATCAAGCATGCAGCTTTTTACACAAAATCTATTCCGCTTCTCTACACACCTTATTTGGTCTTTCCCGTAAAACTGAAACGTCAGACCGGTTTTCTCCCTCCGCTATTGAGTTATTCAGAGCGGGATGGCTTTGTATACAATCTCCCATTCTTTTGGGCGATCAATGAAAGTTCTGATGCAACCTACTATCAAAATGGTATGTTGGATCATCGGGGTATCAAGCACGGGGTAGAATACCGGTATGCGCTGGGTCAGGAAAGCAAGGGAACTGTGATGTACGACTTTTTATATGATCGCCAGATTGACCGGGGAGAAGCGTTCGATGATCCTGGTGGATATACATACAAAGGATATAGGGGAGACGACGAACTCCGTTTGAACAGAAAACGGTGGTGGTTCAGGACGAAAAATGATCAATATCTCGGGGACGGAGTTAGAGCAAAACTGGATATTGATGTTGTCAGTGACCAGGATTATCTGCGTGAATTTAAGGACGGCTATTCCGGATTTAATGATACTGATAGGTATTTTCTCATGACATTTGGCAGGGATATTGACGATTACACCGACACAGTCAGGACAAATCGACTTACAGTGGATAAAAACTGGAGTCGATACAGCTTGAATAGCGAGGTGCTGTGGTATGATAATGTTATTGTGCGAAATGAGGACAGTTCAGATGATACAACCTTACAGCAACTCCCGGCTGTAACATTTACCGGTGTAAAACAAGCAATAGGGGATACCCCCCTTTTCTTTGACCTCGGTTCTTACTATAAACACTCCTGGAGGAGAGAGGGGACCAGGGGCCATTCCGTGGACGTTCATCCAAGGATCTACTATCCGGTCTTTTATAGCTACTTTAACTTTGAACCGTCTGTTGGACTCCGTGAGACCTCATGGGTGGCAGAAAGGTACTCAACAGACGAAGCCTCAAAAGAAAAACAAAGATCTCGGGAGATATATGATATCAAAGGAGACCTTTCAACAGAATTTGGAAGAATATTTCACATTGAAGGGGATCGTGTCGACAAGATCAAGCATTCTGTAAGGCCCCAGGTTGTTTATAGTTATATACCCGAGTTAGACCAGGATGATCTCCCCTCTTTTGTTAGCGCGATAGAGGAAGAGAATCTACTAACCTATTCCATTACAAACACTTTTACATCAAAGCTGCTTGAAAAGAAAGATCCTGGTGCTACTCAGTATCGATACCATGATTTTTGTCGCCTTAAGCTGAGCCAAATTTATGATATTAAAGAGGCTCGAAGAGATGTGGAAAAAACCCCTGATCAGGGTGACAGGAGGCCTTTTTCTGATGTAACGGCTGAATTGGAGCTCAATCCCTGGCGCTACATTAGCTTAGATGCTGATGTAGCCTGGTGTCCCTATGATGGGGAATATAAGAGCTATAATACGGCGCTGCGTCTTTCTGATTACAGGGAGGACAGAATAACCGTTGAGTACAGATATACCCAGGAGGATAGTGAAAGTGGAATAGAGGGTGGTGAAAGTATCTATACCGAGGCTTTTTTGAAAATTTATGGGGGACTTTCAGCCTACTGGCAAAATGAACGCAACTTGTACGCTAATGAAGACATTAGATCAGTGGTTGGTTGTTTTTACGAATCGCAGTGCTGGGCTGTTGGCCTAACATATTCGGATGAAGAAGAGGGTGAAAGAGAATATATGTTTACGGTCAGCTTGCGGGGGCTCAGCGAATTTGAGTTTGGCGTAGGTGGGAGGGAATTTTAAGGTCCGCGCATGTCAAGAGGTCTTAAGGGGTAAAATAGGCTTTACAAGTCATAGTGTATGGGTTATTAAGTTTGGTATTACAATCAGTTGGAATTTCAGACAATCTCATTTTTTAGACAGGATACACGGGATAGACAAGATGAAAAAAGCTATTGTCACAGGTATTACAGGCCAGGACGGATCATATCTTGCTGAATTACTTCTTTCCAAAGGGTATGAGGTCCATGGTATTATCCGTAGGTCATCATCTTTTAATACAGACAGGATAGACCATATTTATGAGGATCCTCATAAAAAGGATCAGGCTCTTTTTCTGTACTACGGCGATTTATCCGACGGAACAGGTTTGAGGAGGATCCTAGAGAAGGTACGTCCTTGTGAAGTATACAACCTTGGGGCGCAGTCGCATGTGAAGGTCTCCTTTGAAGAACCTGAATATACCGTGGATGTGGTGGCCATGGGTACGCTCAGATTGTTAGAAGGGATCAGAGACGTTCAGGAGAGGACAGGGAAGGAGATCAGGTTTTACCAAGCATGTTCCTCTGAGATGTATGGCAAAGTTCGCGAGACCCCGCAATCTGAAAAAACGCCTTTTTATCCCCGCAGTCCGTATGCGGCGGCCAAGGTATATGCCTACTGGCAGACAGTCAACTATCGTGAAGCTTATAATCTGTTTACATGTAATGGAATCTTGTTCAACCACGAGTCTCCACGGCGGGGCGAAACATTTGTAACCCGCAAGATTACAAGGGCTGCCACCAGGATAAAACTCGGATTGCAAGACAAGCTTTATCTGGGGAACCTCGATGCAAAAAGGGATTGGGGATATGCCGCTGATTATGTAGAGGCGATGTGGATGATGTTGCAGCAGGACACCCCTGATGATTATGTGATCGCCACAGGAAAGAACTATTCCGTGAAAGAATTCGTGACAAAGGTTTTTGATAAGCTGGATCTTGACCAGAGAAAATATATTGAAACAGATCCACGATATTTCAGACCTTCGGAAGTGGATATGTTGCTGGGTGATGCGAGCAAAGCGAGAGATAAATTAGGGTGGAAGCCGAAAGTAAGTTTTGATGAATTGATAGACATGATGATTGCCGGCGATATGGAATTGGCCGGCCAGGAAAAGACATTGAGAGATTCCGGCCATATTGTGCAGAGCCGATGTAATTGCGAATGAAACCGCATAAAGACGTTGCCATTGTAAAGGGTATGGAAAGGGGGCACGCACCTCCTTTTTCCGGCGCAAGCGGGGGCGCGGTAGCTGTTGCCCATACCCATGCGGCTGATGACTCCTCTTTGTTGATCAATGCG
>JBDRFJ010000022.1:0-4112 GCA_043818915.1 Pseudomonadota bacterium
AGGTCATAGAACGTTTCAGAAAACTCCAGATTTCACAAGTAAATATCTCGTCAATAACGCTGAGTGAGCTTGAATACGGTGTGATAAAAAGCTCAAAGCCAGAACAGAATCATTTAGCGTTAGCCCAGTTTCTGGCCCCAATGGAGATAATGCCTTATAGTGATGAAGCCGCACAGCATTATGGGAAGCTTCGAGTCTATTTAGAAAAACAGGGTACCCCTATTGGCTCACTTGATATGCTTATTGCCGCCCATGCGCTTTCAACGGATTGCGTCTTGATCACCAATAACGTAAAGGAATTTGAACGAGTTCCAAATCTTAAAATCAGTAACTGGGTAAAATAATCTTCCTTCTATATTCTCTCCCGCCCCAACTCTATTGAGCCGAACGTGGAAGTCAGCAGCAGGCATGATTTTTAGCCTGTCTGCCGCACTGACTTGTTGACTTGCCTTTTAGCTTGAGATTATTTTTATTCGCTGAACGACTTCAATGGTACGGCCACCGCAGGGAACTCACGTAAAAGTTGCCTACCTACGGTTACTAACGGAACTTTCAAATCATTAGCGGCAGCGATGAACTCGCAATCATAAGCAGAACATTTACTTACCGATGCAAGCCGCAGGACATTCATATGATGAAACCTCATATTCTCTACCCCTTAGTAATTCCAACGCACCATTTATTATGCGTTGAGCTTGCTCCAGTGTAATGATATTTTTCCGTACATAAAGAGTCAGCACATTACGAAGCTCGGTTCGCCAGAGGAGCGGAGCCGCCCACTCAATATCCTTTTGTAGAGCGTGTTCGGCTAATAGCGATTGTTCGCTTGATAGGAATAAATAGCCAATAACATTTGTATCTACTACGATCATAGCCGACCTTCTGCCTTCGCCTGGTTGGATTCATCATCACTAATTAAGTGTCCGGCTGTCAAATGACGGAGTTGGCGAGCATTTTCAAGCGCCTTGCCAAGGTCAATTCGACGACTGACAACTGCATTTTCAATGCACACGATAATCTCGCTATTAATGGAACGTCGATTTATCTCAGCGACTGACTTTAGCCGCGCATAAAGTTCATCGGGTATGTTCTTTACCGTTACTGTTGCCATAGCAAAAACCTCCCTATGGTTTCATTATGAAACCATTATGCAACCATGCGGGTCTATTGTCAAGTTCTAAAACACTTGTGAGTCAGTCAATCGGGATAGGGAGGGGCCTATTACCAGAGTCCAGAGCCCATAGGGCCAGAGGGGTCGCCTATGAGAAAGTAATTTTCTTGTCAATGGAGAGCTGTTTTTTCTTGACTTACTTTCTCATAGGCGATTAGCCCCCCTCTATTCCTGAAATTTATCGTAACCCATTCCCTGGCGAGAAGAATGATTTGCTATGGAAAGAGAGTTCAGATAGGCGACTGAGGGATACTAAACACTCTTAATAGCCTTCGATAAAGCAAGATCCGTTAAGATAGATAAAATGGGGTTCAAAAGAACAACGTTGCCCAATGCCAACGAGCGGGCGACCCCTTATCCCGCGATCACCTGTCCCTTTTTGCTCTTGCGGATAATGTCCGTGACCATTCGCTGGACCTCGTCCCCAGTGAGAGTGCCTTTGAAACCCGGCATGGCCAACCCGAAGAACTTCCCCTTCAGGATGGCCTTCACCATTTCATCGTCCCGCGTGCCGCGCTACCAGTCTGGATCGGTCAAGTCCTGGCCACGAAGCTTCTTGCCCTCCGCGCTAACGGCTGAGCCGTCCGGCCCGTGACAACTGGCGCAGTTCTGCTGATAGAACACCCTTAGGTCCTTCCCCGAAGGATCTTGGGCCAAGACAGGTGCAATGCAAACGGCAAGAACCAGTGCAGACAGTGACGCGACGCTCCTTGCTCGCGTGCGCGTCCCGGGGGATTCAATACCAGTCTCGTCAGATTGTTTCATGCCGCGTCGATCAATCGGTCGTTCCATCTTTCTACCCTCCTTCTCGCATTTCCTTCGGTCGTTTTACGTTCTTCGGCCAACTAACAGGCTCACTTGCCGAAAGGGCCATCAGGTGCTTAAAGAAGTATACAGCTTTTTTGCGAGAATGTTTTGGAATATTGCAAAACCAAGGTGCCCTTCCGGTCAAGTGCAGCTTTGGGTTCGGCATAACCGACTGCTTGTAACTGTTTTATTACGGACCGTCCTGCAAAGACTCAATCAACAGATTAATACCAACCCGCAGACATTTGCCATTTTGGTTGTAATTATATCAGTGTTCTTAGTGACCCAATTCATAGCCCATCCGGTCGTTTTAAAAAGTTTTGCCACATTAATGAACGAGGTCGGCTGGAAGCCTTTGTTCGGTCTCTTCTATCCACTAGTTTGCACTCCGTCCTTTTCTGGCGCACTTGGAGGTCGGCCACCATTTCAGCAAGGCTGTGGTGGTGTTTTTCAGCGTATGAGTCACGGTTCCGCCAGACTTCCGCTATGATTTCATCTTTGTACATTGTCTTCATCCTCCTGAAGGAGTTCCATAGGCGTGCAGATTTCCGGGCATGGATATCCAGCGGTGTAAGCGGGATTGGACTGAACCGCGGTTATTTGGCTATGGGGTTTTAATCTGGTTTGAAATTGTCCTTTTTGATATTCAAAGCTGTAAACTTTAAGGTTTGAATAGCATTTTAGCATGGTCAAGGGATTTAAGCCTTAGAAAAATAAGCAAAATGGATACCATTTGTCAAAAATGAGCATTCTTCAGCATCTCCAAATTTGGGCCTTTTGAAAAATATGTAAATTGAAAAAAAGGCATCACAATCAGGGCGGACATCTACTTCTTTTGGGTTGCAGTGTCTCTATCCGAACCATTTTCCCCTTCCCGCAGTGTGGGCATATCCTGGGATCAATCCACGTGCCAATTCGGGGTCAAGCTATAGTATTGATATATCAGGAAAAATATTCCCAAAATAGATGTTTTCAAGTCTTAAACCGCCCTTTTTGACCTCAAAACCGTCACCATAAGAAGCGTGAGGCTCTAACCATGGGCCGATACCATCTGCTTAAACCGACCTTTTTGTGACTAAAAATGCTGTTTTAAGGACTGTAACAGGGCTAATTTCCTCATCATTTCATATCATATCAGCTACTTAGCGTGGTCTGACCCCTTACGTTATACCACCAAAATATTCTCCCAGCTCCTTGCATGTTTTCCCGCGTCAATATATATTATTTAAGATGTGACCACCATTTTCTCTTCACCTAAAACAATTAGCTCTCACCATATATATCTGTGCTTATCGCAGAAATAGTCAAAACGACAAACCCAATGAATGCGCAAACAAAACAAATATTAGGATCAGCTATTCTTTTATAGAGATTTACAAAAGATATAGCAGTAAATACTATAGCACCTGATAGGCCGATCAATGGATATCTCAATAATTGGTTCATTTTTTTTATTTTATTACTTGTATATCTATATACAAAAAGAAGCCCTGTAACTCCGGCACCCATTTCCATGCCGATCAACAATTGTTTCCAATCCCCTTTGATAAGTTCGCCATATTTCGGAATTCCGGTGATAAATATCCACGCCAGATGCGCCGTGAGACCGCTTAAGGCTCCCAGCAATAGTACTATCATTATGTCCTTAGGCCTCATCGCAAAGGATACGCCAAATCCAAATATGCCAAGGACAACCGCGAAATACCAACTGTAACTAATTGGGTCCTCACCGAGAATATATGCATAGCCAGGACCTAAAATACCCATCCCAAACAGGAAATAGAGAATAAGGCCTCTAAACAAAATGTTCGGCTTTTGTAACTTTATTTCTGTAGCTGATGGAACTGTGTGGTTTCGGTAAGCGTGCGTAGGTCAAAAAAATTTGGTTTACCCCGGTGGGCTGGGTGCTCCATTATTCCAGGCATCCTACTCCGAGAGCAAAACGGTATCACACAATGGTATAGTGGTTCAGTTCAAGTTCAAGAGGGCTAACCATTTTCTGAAGAGGCTGAGGTTTTATAATCCCAGGGCAGCCATTTTTGAGGGTGTTTAAAGAGATCAGAGGAATGTTTCTGAAGTACCGTAAGGTAATCAAAGGGATTGACATCAGAAAGGTTAGAGGTATGGATCAGGC
>JBDRFJ010000023.1:0-18589 GCA_043818915.1 Pseudomonadota bacterium
GAAGAACGGTTTGTCGTATCATTTCTTTTAACCTCGTTGGTTACAGTATTTTTTGTTTTTTGTCGAACTTATCATACTGAATCAACGAGGTTTTTTCAATTCTTTTCCCTTTGTTTTTTTGCTCAATATCGGAGTTACGGAATCCCTTGCCGCCGCGTGAATGTTTTGCGTAAGTCTCAAAGAGGCCGACAGTGAACCACATCCCCCACAATGATTTTATGAAGCTTTCCTTTATCGTCTCGTACCATTAGAGAACCATCAGATGCCACTCTCTCTGCTATTCCTTCCAACTTCTTATCTGAAAGGACGACCATCACACGCGCCCCCAAGGTATTACTCAATCTTCTCCACGCCTCCAAAACTATTTCAAACGACTCTTTCAAAAATCGCTCATACCAGAGTTCCAATTGTAACAATAGGATCTTAATAATCTCTCGACGCCGGACAGGTCGATCGGCAACTATGTTAATCGAAGTAGCCAGGCTGCGAATAGATAATGGAAATTCGTTCATTGATGTATTGACATTGATCCCAATCCCAACAATTACAAAATCTGCCACTCCATCTCCGGCGGTCAATTCCATCAGAATCCCTGCCACTTTTTTCCCGTTCACCAGGATGTCATTCGGCCATTTAATGTGGGGCGTTATACCGATGCGTTTCAATGTAAAAGCAAGGGCTACTGCAGCAACAAATGTAAGTTTTTGAACCTCCTCCGGTAAAATTCGGGGCCTTAATACGACAGACATATAGATCCCTGATCCCTGGGGTGAAATCCATTTACGTTCCATGCGTCCCCGTCCTTTGCTTTGGCTTCCGGCAAGGACTATGGTGCCTTCCGGAGCGCCGGAACGTGCTAAACGTTTTGCCTCAATATTGGTAGAATCGACCGTCTCATAACAACGTATCGATCCCTTACCAAGCCAGGCAGTCTTCAGCCCATCCTGTATACTCTCCGGGTTATAGGATTTCGGATTGCACATATCTCGTTGCTCGTTGCTCGTTGCTGGTTGCTGGTTACTGGTTACTGGTTACTGGTTACAGATTTCAAATTACCAGAGGGCCACGTTGGAGTCAAGGGGCACGAGACCTTGACATTGCACCATTACCAACTTATATTTATTTTATTTATTTTACCTTAATTACGAGAAGTACGAGGAAGTATGGCAACCGATTATTATAAAACTCTCGGCGTAAACAAAAATGCTACGAATGCGGAGATTAAAAAGGCATATCGCAAGCTGGCCATGAAATATCATCCTGATCACAACAAAGAGGATAAAGAAGCTGAGCGAAAATTCAAGGAGATCAGTGAGGCATATGCCGTATTGAGTGACAAAGAAAAACGCCAACAATACGATACATTTGGCGCATCCGGATTTAGCCGGCGCTATAGTCGGGAAGATATTTTCAAAGATTTTAATTTTTCCGATGTATTAAAAGAATTCGGGGTCGGGGGCGATTTCTTTTCAGGGAGAGGTGGGCGCAAAGCCCAGACGTTTTCTTTTGATTTCGGAGGAAGCCCCCTTGGCGCCTATCAGACGACTCAACAGAGGCCTATCAAGGGCGCTGATACGACATATACACTACCCGTAACATTAGAGGAAGTCCTTTCCGGAACCACAAAAACTATTGCCTTACAGAGAGAAGACGGACGTCAGGACAAAATTTCCGTCAAAATCCCCACGGGGATGGCTCCCGGGAAAAAGCTCCGCCTGGCGGGAAAAGGAAAGCCAGGCCCTTTCGGTGGACCTAATGGGGATCTTTACATTCAGGTCAAAGCCCTGCCTCATGCGGTATTCCTAATGGAAGAGCATGATCTGATCATCGAGCGAGAGATAAAATTGACCGAAGCGATCCTGGGGACAAAAATAGAAGTTCCGACGTTAGATGGAAAACAACTCTCCCTTAAGATCCCTCCCGGCACTCACAGCCAGACAAAAATGCGTCTGAAGGGTTATGGGTTACCTGTCATGGGAAAAAATAAAAGAGGGGATCAATATGTCCGCATACTCGTAAAAACGCCCAAGCGTCTTAACAAAAGGCAAAAAGAACTGATTCAGGAATTGGCAACTTCCGGCCTGTAAGGCCTCGCGCCCTACCCCTAAGGGTTTAACAATTTTTCCAACTTTATCAGATTATCACTTTCACCTACAGCGATCACGGTATCTCCCCCCTCAATTGTAGCAGTAGAAGAAGGATTAAACATCATATCCCCGCTCGCCTTTTTGATCGCTATAATGATTAGGTTCAGGTCCCGTCGTATGCCGGAATCCTGGAGTGGAATCCCTGTTAAATTGGAAGACCCGTTAACGGGTATCTCCTCCATCTGCACATTGATGTTTCTGCCCATCACTGCAAGATCCAAAAAGTCGGTCATAGTAGGGCGAAGCAGCATCTGAGCCATGCGCCGGGCGCCTATTCGATAAGGAGAGACCACCTTGTTGGCGCCCGCGCGCAAAAGTTTCTTCCCCGAGCCTATATCACCTGATCTTGCCATAATAAACAGGTTGGGATTAATACCTCGCGCACTTAAGGTCACGTAAACATTATCCATATCAGCCCCCAAGGAGGCAATAAGGGCCTTGGCCCGCTCAATACCAGCCGCTATCAGGGTATTTTCATCAGTTGCCTCACCTGTAACATAGAGGATGCCGCTTTCATGTAACCGTTCGGTCTTCTCCGAGTCTTTATCTATGACGACCAGTTTCAGGGGCCTTGAAGAGAGAATGTCACATATGGTTTGGCCAACCCGTCCATACCCGCAAACAATATAGTGCCCCTTTAGTCCTTTAATATCCTTTTCCAACTTGTGCCTCCCAAAAACTTCCCTGATTCGACCTTCCACCACAAACTGTGTAAGTGTACTAATAATGTAAAGGATAGCCCCTACCCCTACAAAAATTAATGCCACGGTAAACACCTTGCCCGCGTCTCCAAGCTCGTGTGTTTCACCAAACCCCACCGTTGTAAGGGTAATAACCGTCATATACAATGCATCGATAAAAGGCCAGTCTTCTATAACCATATATCCCAAGGTGCCAAAACCGAGTATAGTGACAGAGATCAATAAGCTAAGTATAAGTTTTTTTATCCCAGACATTCACTACTTCCTGATAATCACAAGCCTACAGAAGGCCAACCGGTTTATCGCAAATCAAAAAAGCAAGGTACTCAATAAAACAAATTGAAGACTTGAGACTTTCACAAAACATAACATTTTTTTGTCAGGCAAGGAAGGCAAAAATATAGCGCTGACGCTTCACTTCGTGAGACCTTTGCAAAATGTTTCCCGCTATCAGCGGGATTCAAGGTCAAGTAAGACGATCTTGGCGGGATTAACCGCAGGAATACTTTGAGTATTTTGAGGATAGCACTGACGCTTCACTACGTGCAAAATTTGATGGCTTCGCAAAAGGTCCCTGATGAGCCTGTTTTGGTCTTATCATCTGTCATTTATCATTGGGCATTAACCCGCCGCAGACCCTTCAACTTCCACGCTGAACTCTCCCAATTCACCAGGAAGATTTTCAAATACAACCATAAAGGGGACCATTTTGCCCGGAGAGATCTTGATATTTGATTGGTTCATCCCGGGTTGTAGTAATAATTTTTTATTTATCTCTGCAACAGGAAGGTCTTCCAGCTCAGTCTTTGTAAATATATTTCCGCAATAAACGCTCTTTGCCTTAACCATCTTGCCTGACTTATCATGCAGGAACCCTTTTACACGAACAAGGCTTCTATCTTTTGAATAATCGTTCCTTACATGCCCTTGGATGATAAATATGGGGCCTGCCTCTTTGTTGTCTTCAAAATCACCTTTAACATTCAAAAGAGCGATCTTCAGATTGCCGACATCTGCCTGTCCAGACTTGTCCCCACCACCAATCGTGATATTTAAGTACGGGATCGTGAATCCGGATTTAAGAGGCCCCAGGAAGGTAATAGCAGCATATATTCCACCCGCAACAGAAATCGCAATTAATAAAATAAGGAGCGCGAGACTCGGCCTCTTTTTTTTCTTAACTGTAACCGGGGCAAGCTCTTCTTCAGAAGGTTCTGCCTCTTCTTCCTCGGGTTGCTCAGTTTCTTCGTCAAAAGGTATTTCCTCCAGTTCTTTCATCTCTGAAGGAGCGATTTCTTCCTCATCTTCCCACTGCGAAGCTGATTCAACATCTTCTATGCCTACTTCCTCATCAGATATATCCTCTAAAGTAAAATCTTCCTCCTCACTTACAAGAGCGGAGATTTCTTCGTCCTCTTTATCAGGCGCCAATTCCTGATCTTCCGTATCGGTATCCATGGCGCCATCATCCGGAAGTTCAAGGCCTATTTCTTCATCAACTGTTATTTCGTCTGCTGTTTCCTCTGAGATTTCAGCGCCTTCTTCTTCCGACATTAAACTAAGAGGCTCCTCCGTAGCTTCGAGTTCTTCAGGAGAAATATCCTCTGTAAGGATTTCTGTCTTCTCCACCTCCTCTTCCGCAGGAATCGCCTCGGAAACAGCGGCCTCTTCAGAAGGAGCTTCCTCTTCACCCTCCATAGCAAGGTCTTCCAACTCAAGTTCTAAAGATTCTTCCGGCAGCTCCTCGTCTTCAGAAACAGAAACTTCCTCAGGAGAAACTTGCTCCTCTTCAAGTCCCTCTATTCCCAAATCGACCGATTCCTCCGCGGGAACCTCCTCAGAAATAGTGGCCTCTTTGGAAGTGGTTTCCTCTTCACTCTCCACGCCAAGATCATCTAAATCAAAATCCAAAAATTCCTCAGATAGCTCCTCATCTTCAGGAACAGAAACTTCCTCAGAAGAAACTTGCTCCTCTTCAAGCCCCTCTACTCCCAAATCGACCAATTCCTCCGCGGGAACCTCCTCAGAGACAGTGGCCTCTTCGGAAAAAACTCCTTCCCCTTCCGCTGATCCGAGTTCAAAATCTCCCAGGTCAAAGTCTAAAGATTCTTCAGAAGGCGCTTCTTCCTCTGCCCCCCCTTCTTCAAGAAAATCGAAATCGAGACCTTCTTCATCCCCACCAACCTCAGGGGCAGACTCTTGTTCTTCTGATACAACATCCTCTTTTGGCACTTCAGATTCAGCCAACGATTCAGGCAATGGCTGATCTTCTATCGGGGGAATGGGTTCCAGCTCGACAGGTTCCACAGACGGTCTAAAGACCTTAAATATATGTTCGCATTTTGAACATCTTACCTTTGAACCTGTTTCCTTGACTCTGTCATCATCCAATTTAAACTTAGTTTGGCACTCTTCGCAGGTTACAATCATGATGTTTCCCCACTCTTACAGTTTTAAATTGTTAATATCGGGCAATCCCCGATAGTCCTCATTACAATCGAGTCCGTATCCTACAAGGAACCCGCTTTCAATAGTGAAACCCGTATAATCCACCGGAACCTCTTTCTCTCTTCGTTCGGTTTTATCAATCAGGGCGCAAACCTTTACAGAAAGAGGATTAAATTTCTTCAAGTGTTCCACCAAAAAGGTCAGCGTAAGCCCCGAGTCTATAATATCTTCGACTACCAAAACATCTTTCCCTTTGATATCAAGTTCAATGTCTTTGGTAATCCGTACCTTGCCTGACGATTTAGTGTCAGATCCATAACTGGTCAAACGCACAAAGTCAATCTGTGTAGGAACGGAAATATGGCGAACAAGATCCGCCAAAAAAATAAAAGCACCTTTTAATACGCCAATAGCAACGAGGTTTTTCCCCGCGTAATCCGCCGAAATTGCATGTGCCAAAGATTTAACTTTTGCCTGAATATCCGTCTGACTTAATACCGGAACAAGTTTTGACATAATATCCCCTTCCAAAAGACTTGTTAGACAGTCTAAAAAAATATCTTTCAGAAACGGTTGGTAATGTCAAGAACAAAGGGTTCCAGCTAATCTTGGCAATACAAAGGTTTTTCCGTACACCTCGACCTCTTTAAAAAAACTTATCGGTTTCGGATACTACAACTTTAATATGCCATAAAACTATGTTCTACAGCCTCCAAAATCCCTTGATTAATAACATATGGTATTGTAATATTTAATACACATATATGTAATTTTAATGCTTTCCTATAAAAATCTCTAATATGTTAATCCAAACCAATTGGCTAAGGCATATCTGTGAAAATTACAAATTCAGAAAGATCAAAACCGACTCGTAAGGGTCAACTTGCTTCAATACGCGGCTCTGTAGTGGAAGCAACTTTTGAGCATCCCCTGCCTGCAATCAACGACGCACTTTCTATTTCAGAGGCCGGCAACCGGAGAGTGGTCGTAGAGGTTCAACAACACGTAGACAAATCTACCGTAAGGGGGATCGCCATGTCCTCTACTGCGGGTTTGATGCGTGGTATGGAAGTTGAAGACACCGGCGCCCCTATTAGAGTGCCGGTCGGAGAAAACACCTTAGGCCGGATGTTTAACGTATTAGGAGAGCCGATCGACAACATTGGACCTGTAGGTGACTCAGAATATTGGCAAATACACCGCCCTCCCCCCTCTATCGAGACACAGGTCGTTGCAAGTGAAATGTTCGAAACCGGGATCAAGATAGTGGATCTCCTTGCCCCTCTTCCCAGAGGAGGTAAAGCAGGGATGTTCGGCGGTGCCGGTGTGGGGAAAACCGTCATCATCATGGAGTTTATTCATAATGCTGTTGCAAAACACAGGGGGATTTCACTCTTTGCAGGCGTTGGGGAAAGATCGAGAGAAGGGAATGAACTATGGCACGAAATGGACAAGGCAGGGATACTGAACAAGACCATACTGGTTTTCGGGCAGATGAACGAAGCGCCGGGAGCGAGATTCCGTTTAGGGCTTACGGCCCTGACAATGGCAGAATATTTCCGCGATATCAAAGGCAACGATGTACTCCTTCTGATCGACAATATATTTCGGTTTATACAAGCGGGGAGCGAGGTGTCAGGATTGATGGGGCGTATGCCGTCACGTGTGGGATACCAACCGACACTTGCTACGGAGCTGGCGGAACTCGAGGAACGGATCACATCTACCCTTAAGGGTTCGATCACCTCTATTCAGGCGGTTTATGTGCCTGCTGATGATTTCACTGACCCTGCGCCGGCCCACACATTCGCACACCTTGACGCATCGATAGTACTTTCAAGGCAGACTGCGGCTGAAGGGCTTTACCCTGCTGTTGACCCCCTCAACTCCAACTCAAACCTGCTCGATCCTTACCAGGTTGGAGAACGTCACTACACCATAGCTCAACAGGTCAAACAAACAATAGCGCGTTATAGAGAACTCCAGGACATCATTGCTATGCTCGGGATTGAAGAGCTCTCGCCGGAAGAGCGACGTACTGTAGGAAGGGCACGGCGGCTTCTCCGCTTTTTGACACAACCATTTTTTGTAACCGAGGCCTTTACCGGACGATCCGGACAGTATGTTCCCCTAAAAGAAACATTGAAGGGAGCGGAAGAGATACTGTCCGGCAAATGGGATGAAAGACCGGAGATGGATTTTTACTTAATAGGAAGTATTTAGGGACCCATGACAAATACACTGTTTCCCATAAAGATATTTACCCCCGCTCAAACTATTCTGGATGAAGAGATTCTTTCTCTCATAGCAGAAGACCGAAGCGGATATTTTGGAATTGAAGCAGGGCATATCAACCTTTTGACAGTCCTTACGCCAACCATCTTAAGGTACAAAAACGGGGATGGAAAAGAACAATATGTTGCGGTTAATGGCGGTATCCTTAAGGTCGAAAACAGCTCTGTTACTATTGCTGCAAGAGAAGCAGTAGCCGGAGACGATATGGCCCGCTTGGAAGAGATATTGTCCCTGGAAATGGCAAAAGAGGAGGCGGATGAAAGGATGACCCGTGTCTCTTTAGAACGTATAGGGATAATGATGATGCGCAATTTCCTCTCTTTCGAGCGTGTCGGAAGGCCGGGACCTCCTGCAGGAGTGTAGTCAGATGTCAAATAAGGATAAAAAGAAAAACTTTCTCAATACCATAAGTCGCAAACGGAAGCTGCACGAACTCAGTGATAAGGAGAGTGAGCCGAGTTTTTGGTCAGGTATTGCGAGGCTCGGAATCATCGGATGGATGGTCGTCCTTCCGACGCTGTTAGGAGCTTTTTCAGGGCGGTTTCTGGATAAAAAATTTGACCAGGGTATCTTCTGGACACTCACGCTAATAATGGCAGGACTCGCCCTTGGTTGTTACAACGCATGGCGATGTATGAAATGAACTGTCTCCTTCTTTTCATAGCAGGAATCGCAATCGGAACGGTTTTTTTTGCCACTTTAAGGTGGCAGGTCAGGCTGTTACTTGAAAAAAAGACTCTGCTAAAATTCTCGCTAATCACTTTAGCGCGATTTGGTTTCCTAACAGGTACTGTTTATCTGCTGCTGAAGTACGGAGGATGGCAAGGGGGGGGTCTCGCTCTCGCTGGTATTATTACAGTTCGTTTCCTCATGGTTCAGCGAAGCAAGAAAATTGAGGAATTGAGGAATTTGGGAATTTAGGGATTGAGGGTGAAAGAGCAACTGACAACGGAGAACAGAAAATAGAGAACGGACAACAGACTACAGACGACAGACAACAGACAACAGACTACAGACGACAGACTACAGACGACAGACTACAGACGACGATCAACTAACAAATGAACCAAAAGACGACAAGCATTATTCCAACGATAATTTTCGAATACCATGGTATCGAAATCACCAGTACTATCATTTACACCTGGATAGTTATGGCGTTGTTAGTTGGTATATCCTTTGCCATTACACGGGGAGCAACTATCCGGGGAAAACGCGGCCAAAATGTGCTGGAGATGATAGTGGAATGGGTGCTTGATACGATTGAGGATATAACCAAAACCAATCCCTTTCCGTTGCTCCCGTTGGTGGGAACCTTGGCGCTCTTTCTCCTTGTTGCCAACACGATCTCTATAATCCCGGGGATGAGCGCTCCAACCAATGACATCAGTACAACAAGCGCCCTTGCGATAATCGTATTTTTTGCCGTTCCGTTCTATGGCATACGCAAAAAAGGGATGAAGAAGTACCTTGCGAACTATATTCAACCAACTATTTTCATGCTCCCCTTTAACATCATAGGGGAGCTTTCACGCACATTAGCGCTGGCCGTGCGACTCTTTGGAAATGTAATGAGCGGCGAACTGATCGTTGCCATCCTGCTCCTTTTGGCCGGCCTTTTTGTCCCGATTCCCATGCTCCTGTTGAGCATCTTGACCGGCGTTATACAGGCATACATATTTTCAATATTGACTATAGTTTACATAGGGTCGGGGTTGCGTACGCAAGAAGAGATAAAAGATATCAAAATATGACCGTTCAATCACCGCGAAGACGCAAAGGGCGCAAAGGAAGACCTAAAGTAACAACGGCTGTTAATAATATCGAAACCCGAAATTCGAAATTCGAAACAAATTCGAATGACCAAAATTCGAAATCCGAAACATATGCCTGCCCGCCATCGCTCTCGCTCAGGCGAGGCGGGCGGGATTTGGAAGATTGTACTATTCATTCGCAAGTAATATTGCACTAGGTAAGGTTGAACAACGTTTTGAAAATTTGATATTTGAATTTCAGGTTTGTTGAGCGCTGACGCTTCACTTCGTGCCGAATTTCGATATTCGAATTTCGGATTTATCCCTAATGGAATTTAAATAGATTTGTCAATGGTCTTTAAAACTTCGCGCTTTGCGGTGAACTATTACAGTTAGGAGGATCAACATGGACAAAATGGGTTGGCTTTCATTAGCGTCAATTGTAACCGCCGGGATCACTATAGCTATCGGCTCTATCGGACCGGCAATCGGCGAAGGAAGGGTGGCTGCCGCAGCGCTTGACGCCATTGCGCGACAGCCGGATCAGCGGGGAACCATCACGCGAACACTCTTTGTGTGTCTGGCCATGGTTGAGTCGACCGCGATTTACTGTCTTGTCATCTCACTTATTTTACTGTTCGCGAATCCGCTATTGGAAACCATTGTCAAGTAGGGTTAGCAGGATGATTTCGCGAAAAGTCTTTGGTTCGATTTATTGGTCACTTTTGGGGGATAACGCCCATGCAATTTAACTGGTCAACTTTTCTATTCCAGATCATAAATTTTCTGGTCCTTGTCTTTATCCTGCACAAGGTGCTCTATAGACCGATTACCAATATTATTAAAAAAAGACGCCAGACAATTGAAGAAAAATTTAAGCAGGCCGGGGCGGAACGGGAAGAAGCCGAAAAACTAAAAAAGGAATATGACGCCAAGCTCCTTGAAATCAATAGGGAGCAAAAGATAATACTGGCGAAGGCCCGGCAAGAAGCGGAAGAAGAAAGGACGCGTCTGATTGAAGAGGCTCGACAGGGAGCGGACAGAGAACGAACCAAGGCGATGCAATCCCTTGATCAGGAGATTGAAAAGCGCCTGGGCGATCTTCAGAAAAACATTGTGGCTTCCGCGACTCACCTTACCGGCAAGCTGTTACAGCAAATAACCGGCAAGGAACTCGACCAATACCTGATACAAGATACGGTTGCGAAGATAAAAGATCTTAATACAAGCGATCTTGATCTTTCAAAAAACGATACAATAGATGCAATACTTTTTACCGCTCAAGATCCGGACCATACCGTTGTTGAACAATTCCGGGCTGAGTTGCGCAAGGCCCTTGGTATGAATGTCGACCTCACCGTACACACAGAACCTTCCATGATTGCCGGGTTCAGATTAGAAATTGGGGAGCTGATAATCGATGCGGGAATCGACAGACAGTTGGAAAATTGGCAAAAGGGGCTGGAAAGGTCGCTGGGAGACCTTTCCAAAACGTGACATTTTTTTGTCAGGCAAGGAAGGCAAGAATTTTAACCGGAGGAATACATTGGGTATTTCGAGGATCAAAATTTGAAG
Source organism: Pseudomonadota bacterium (assembly GCA_043818915.1). GTDB lineage: Bacteria > Desulfobacterota > Desulfobacteria > Desulfobacterales. The sequence goes on from JBDRFJ010000023.1 coordinate 10,921, forward strand.
CCTGACGCCGCATCACGAAAAAATGGCAGTTTTGCAAAGGTCTCCGGAGGGGACATGCTTGATAACCGCTTAAAACATACGTTCGAAGCTATTGATTCGGCTGTATCTAAGTTTTCATTCGAACTGATTGAAGAAAAGGTAGGGATTGTCAATAGCGTTGGGGACGGCATTGCCATGATCTCCGGGCTGCGGGATGCGCGGGCGGACGAGATCCTTCTTTTCCCCCAAAATGTTCGCGGGCTTGTCTTCAACTTAGATAGGGATGAGATCGGCTGCATACTCCTTGACACAACAGAAAAAGTCCACGCCGGAGACAAGGTGCGTTCCGCCGGTGATGTCCTGAAAGTTCCGGTAGGAAAAGGCGTGGTCGGAAGAGTGATTACCCCTATGGGAGATCCTTTAGACGGTAAAGGACCGATCCCGGTTGAACGATATGAGCCCATAGAAAGAGAAGCCGCACGGATTGTAGACAGACAGGAAGTAACCCAACCACTTGAAACAGGGATTAAGAGCATCGACGTTATGATACCGATCGGACGCGGTCAGCGCGAACTGATTTTGGGTGATCGACGCGTCGGCAAGACAGCGATAGCAATCGACACTATTCTAAATCAAAAAAACAAGGGGGTATTCTGCTTTTATGTCGGCATCGGCCAAAAAAGTTCTTCCACGGCTCAACTAATCGACACATTAAAGGAAAGGGATGCTCTCGAATATACAACTGTAGTTGTGGCAGGCGCTGATACTCCTCCAGGGCTCCAATATATAGCCCCTTATGCGGCGTGCAGCATGGCCGAGTACTTTATGGAAAGCGGCGAACACGCCCTTATCATTTACGACGATCTTACCAAGCACGCCAATGTATACAGAGAATTGTCACTTCTCCTGCGTCGGCCTCCGGGGCGGGAGGCATATCCTGGCGACATCTTTTACATCCATTCGCGTCTCCTTGAGCGAGCGGCCAGGCTCAACAACCAAAAAGGAGGAGGGACCCTGACGGCCCTGCCCATTATAGAGACCCAGGCGCAAAATATATCCGCCTATATACCTACCAATCTCATATCGATCACTGACGGTCAGATATATCTTGATCCGATACTCTTCAATCAAGGGCATAAGCCCGCGGTAGATATCGGCAAGTCGGTTTCAAGAGTGGGAGGGAAGACTCAAATCCCGGCCATGAAGGAGCTGGGAGGACGACTCAAACTCGATTACAGCCAATTTCTTGAATTGGAAATCTTTACCCAGTTTGGCGCAAAGGTGGAAGACTCAACGCAAAAGGCGATTGAAAAAGGGAGACGAATCAAGGAGGTCCTTAAACAACCAAGGTACGAACCTCTCTCTCTTGCCGAGCAGGTACTGATCATGTTTGCCGCGTCCCGCAATCTGCTGGCGGAATTAGGCCTGAAACAGATACACACTTTTGAACTCGAAATAAGGAAAAACGCTCAAACACGCATCCCTGAAATTCTGAACAAGATAGAAAGCGGGAGCCCTTTGACTGATGAGGACAAAGGGATGATGGAGAAGATAGTCCTGGAGGGTGTTGAAAATTTTAAAAAATTAACGCATAGCCCTTCGGATAAATAGTTTGCTGGTTGCTGGTTACTGGTTGCTGGTTACTGGTTGCTGGTTGCTGGTTGCTGGTTGGTAGATATTCGATAATGGATATGTAGCTACAGTTCGTATCTTCATCCAACAAATAGTAACGAGAAACGAGAAACCGGTAACAAGTAACGAGAAAAAAATGCCTCAGCTCAAAGAGATTGAAAAACAACTCAACGGCGTACGCAGCCTGAAAGATATCGTCCATTCGATGCGCAGTCTTGCCGCGGTCAATCTTTATAAGACGGAAAAAGTATTGCAATCGATTCGCCAGTACAGACTGATGATCCAGGGAGGGCTTGAACTGGCCAACTATCTGCTCTCTGCGCCCGGACCTAAGCGCGAGGATAAAAGTGTGCTGCCTACGGCCTATCTTATATTTACTTCAGATCAGGGATTAAGCGGCTCCTTTAATGAAAAGATCATCGATTTTGTGCAGCAGTATCAATTACCAAGCGAGGAAATCTTGTATATGGTTAGTGGAATACGGGGTCGGGATCTTTTGCAAGAGAGAAAAATCAACGTATTCTTACACACATCCGCTCCTAACTCTATCGATGGGATAAAAAGAGCTATGCGGGATCTTTCCGACACCCTTTATCTCTATTATAGTGAGGGACGCTTCGGATCGCTTATACTGTTTTACAATGTATACGTGTCTGTGGGGCGATTTACTCCTACGGCCTTTTCTGTACTTCCTTTGGACGTAACACAATTTAAGAGGGAAGAAGCTTTGCCAACGCGGCCACACCTCTACTTAACTCCTGAGGAGTTATTGCCGCTGTTGATAGAAGAATACCTCTTTATAGAGTTGTACCGAGGCCTTGCAGAATCATTGGCCAGCGAAAACGGCAGCCGTCTGAAGTCAATGGACAGTGCCGGCAAAAATATTGACAAAAAGATAGAAGAGCTTTTGCAGCTTTACCGTATCAGCAGACAGGAGGAAATCACCTCGGAGATGTTGGAAATCATCAGCGGAGCAGAGGCTTTAACAGCAAGGGAAAGAGGACATTAAGTTGCTTGCAAAAAGCCTCAAAGAAGCTCTATTGATTCTGATTATCGTCGTCCCCCTGGCGTTGATAATCAATCAATTTAGGAGCGATGGGATTCCTCTGTGGCCTTTACCCGAGTCAAAAACCACCTCCGAGGTTGTCAACAACGACACCAGCGCTATATCGATAAAAGAGGCGGTAATAAAATTTCGAGACAAAGACACACTTTTCCTCGACGCCCGTGCTCCCGAAGACTATCACGCCGGCCACATTTCAGGTGCGCTTAATCTACCTATACATCAATTTGACAAATATTTCCTAAACGTGGAACAAGAGTTGAAGACATCTCGTGTCATTATTACCTATTGTGACGGGATAGACTGTACCCAAGGAACTGATCTTGCTATTACGCTTAAAGAAATGGGATTTAAAAAAGTTTACTTTCTCGTGAATGGTTGGACTGAATGGATCTCTCAAGGATTACCAGCAGAAAAGGGAGATCTATAAGAATTGTGGATTTAGGTTGAATATCGCTTTGATTAGTCAAAAGAAGATCCTTTTAGGGAATATATACCGTATAGTCAGGATATTGCTTGGTGTGGTGTTCGTATGGGCAAGCTTTGATAAGCTTTTTGATCCAAAAGGTTTTGCCGAGATTATCTACAACTACAAGATACTCCCCACACTGATGGTCAACCTCACTGCCGTAGTACTCCCCTGGATCGAACTCGTCTGCGGCATACTCCTGATTATAGGCTTTTACCACAGGGGAAGCGCCTTCATTCTCAATTGTCTCTTGATTGTCTTCATAGTATCCCTCGGGTCCGCCCTCTATCGAGGACTCGACATACAGTGCGGGTGCTTCACGCTCAGCCCTGAGGCGGACCGGATTGCGGTGATCGACCTCATCATAGATGGAGCGCTTTTCATGTTGGGGCTTTGGATCCTTTTTAGTAAAAAATTAAACACAACATAATCCTCCCTCTTTTCAGCAGGGAAGCTGAGGATGTTTTTTTTGACACATAATCATATATTTTTTATTAGATTTAGTTGTAGTCGACATTGGCTTCTTGTGAGGCGATAAGATTACGGTACACAAATTAGGAACGACATTTCGGGATCTGTTCAACATCGGTCTTTCGCGTAAGCAATTCGAGAGCTTTGCACAACGCGACATTTTTTCGTCAGGCAAGGAAGGCGAAAGTTTTAACTACAGGAATACATTGAGTATTTCGAGGATTAAAATTTGAAGCCTGACGCCGCATCACGGAGAAATGGCAGTTGTGCAAAGCTCTCAATTCCTCTTTATGACGACTTCCGAAGTAGCACCTGACAAGTTGTACGAAAAAATCAAGGGAAGGAGGTAGCTTATCGTGGAAGGACGAGTAAAATGGTTCAACGAAAAAAAAGGCTATGGTTTCATTGAAACAGATACTCATAGTGATGTGTTTGTACACCATTCCAGTATTGAAAGCAGTGGATTCCGTACGCTGAGAGAACTTGAGCGAGTAACCCTTGAAGTGGAAGATTCCCCAAAAGGACCGCAGGCAGTCAGAGTCAAAAAAATTTAGAATAAAGCGCCTGTAACAAACCGAAAATCATCAGAAAGTTATTATCTTCCCCAGACTTTTCCCCAAACGCAACGCCCATCGAATTTGACAAAAAAAATGCAGGTCTTAATATATATCAATAGAGTCAAGTAAGAGCTTTGCACAACGCTCTCCAAGTAAGGACTTGGCTGAAGAAGCGGTGGATACATTTCCGACGGATTATATGGAATATATAAGGGAGGAATGACCCGCAAAGGAGGTGTTTGACATGAAAGCCATCTTTTACTGTCTTATTTTAATAGCGTCGTTAATGGCAGGTTGTCAAAATTCGAACGCCTTACAGAATTCGACGGGGACCAATATGAATGCAACACATAAAACAACACTTGAGGCCACATTTGCCGGCGGTTGTTTTTGGTGCGTGGAATCGGACTTTGAGAAAGTGGTTGGCGTTGTTGAGGTGGTCTCGGGATATACAGGCGGACAAAAGGAAAATCCGACTTACAAGGAAGTATCATCGGGGGGAACAGGCCATGTTGAGGCCGTTCAGGTTTTGTATGACCCGGCCAAGATAAGCTATGAAGAGCTGCTCGACATTTTCTGGAAACATGTCGACCCGACCGATCCCGGCGGACAATTCGTGGATCGCGGGCCGCAGTATCGAACTGTAATTTTTTACCATAATGACGACCAAAAACGGTTGGCAGAAGAATCCAAGAAAGAACTGGCTGAATCCGGTCGATTCGACAAACCTATTGCTACGGAGATAATCAAATTCTCCGAATTCTATGAGGCAGAGGAGTATCATCAGGATTACTACAAAAAGAACCCGATCAGGTATAAGTATTACAGGTTCGGGTCGGGTCGAGACAAGTTCCTAAAGAGGGTATGGGGCGATCACATCAACACAACTAAAAAACATTCGGACAACAGGGAATATTCCAAACCGGATGACAAGACGCTCAGAAAAAAATTAACGCCGCTGCAATACAAGGTGACTCAAGAACAGGGTACCGAGCCGGCATTTAACAATGCTTACTGGGATAACAAAAAAGAAGGAATCTACGTGGACATTGTCTCCGGAGAACCCCTCTTCAGCTCTCTCGACAAGTTTGTTTCCGGGACTGGGTGGCCGAGTTTTTCAAAGCCCCTTGAGCCTGACAATATTGTTGAAAAAGAGGACAAAGGTTTTTTTATGGTCCGCACCGAGGTGAAAAGCAAGCATGCGGACTCGCATCTTGGACATGTCTTTTCTGATGGACCTGAGCCTACAGGCCTCAGGTACTGTATCAATTCTGCGGCTTTAAGGTTTATCCCTGAGGAAGAGTTGGAAAAGGAGGGCTACGGGAAGTATTTACGACTTTTTAAGTAAAACCGCTAACCTCTCTCTTGTCTGATTTTCGACCTATTCCGGCCTCAAAACTTGTTCCACAAATACCGGGCCGGGAAGTCAGGCTGATCGAGGAGAGCGCTGACGCTTCTCTCCGCTCAAAATTTGAGTCTGACGTTCCCTCATTTTACACTCAAATTCATCCGGCTTGAAATTTCTGTCTTTAGGAACTCGTTTTCCCCCGTCTGAGTCACTGAAAAAATAATCGCATTTTATGCTATCAATTATCCAATCATTCCGAGCCGTGCCATACAGTACGCATCCTGGGGAAACCAACCGGGACGTCCGTAAATAAATGATTCCTGAGAAATAAGTCCCCTTTTTACTGGCGTCGAATTCAACAAGCGCCGAATTTATTTTGTCAAAGAAACAAGGCGCATATTGTTGATATTGAGATCAGACATCGTTAAACGGCGTAAAATGAACCATATGAGGCGTTGTAAAGCCAAGTCAGAGCCTGCAAGGGCTTTCGCCCATCGCTTTATATTGCAGGCAATCACTTTACAGGCGACGGCAAAGCAGACTTTTACTGCTCTACGGACACGCAGCTTACCCATGCCGTGTCTGCGCTTCAATTCAGACATCGTCGCCTCGACTCCCGAACGGATTCTATATTGTTCTTTCCATTCGGTAGTTTGCTGATTTGAATACATCTGATCTCGTAGCCGAAGCTCAGGTGTTATTTCTAACCGAAAATCTCCCACCGTGTCTCGGGGTGTACAACCACGTGCGCGGTGGTTGGGTGCGCGAACCGGACAGTTGTCAAGTACGTTACATTTACGGCAGATGTCTCCATCGAAAATGGCATGAAGAGATCGGCCCTTTGTGTTGTTGTGACTAAGTATCCGATGATCTACTGGTTTGTGCCCCTTGGGGCACTTAACAACCAAGCCCTTTTTGTCAAATTTGAACTGGTCTCTACCCATAACCTCCTCGGCTAGAGGACCACGATTGACCGAAGCCATAAACTCTACATTGCGTTTTGTTACATTTAGTGCGGACGGGACGGATGGATAACCTCCATCGGCAAATAGTTTGTCAGGTTTTAAACCAGCACCTTCTAATCGACCGAGAATGTCTGACGCTTTGCCCATGTCGGATCGGGCGGCACCATGGACTTCATAATCGGTAATGATTTCCTTCTTGTTCGCGTTGTTGCAGGTTTCGGTAATATGAACACTGTACCCAGAGCCTTTATGTCCGTATGATGCGTCCGGATCGAAGGCAGATTGAAGGGTTTCGCCTTTGGACTTCTTTTTTATTGTTATCTTTTTATCATCGCCTTTAGATGTATCGGGACTGGCTATTTTTTTGATTTCGCATTGTTCCTGAAAAAGACGAACAAGCAACCCGTATTGCTCACTACTTGTTATCTCTTTATCGTTTTCGAACTTTGTAATAAGTTTATTTACGTACTGTGCAAGTTGTTCGAGCTTTGCTTTGCGCTGGCCCGGAGCCAATCCGAACCAGCCTTCTGTTTCGCGTTCATGCCACTGTCGAATATGTTTGGGAATACGAGAAAATCGGTCTTTATCCAGACTCCTGATAAACACGGTGATTGTGTTTGCAAACAGATCTAGGCGACCTCGTGTGCATATGTTGGAAATAACAAGCGTAGAATCGAGTCTTTGTTGGCTGGTAGACAACCCGAGCTTTTTTATTGCTCTGTGGCTAATCTTTTCAAATATGCCGCGAACCATGGTCATTTCCGGATCTTGGGCTGCCAATCGCCTGCGAAACTCGACCAAAGAACGCCGTGACAAGTACGCGTGTTCATCGCTGGCATCTAATGCGTAACGCCACCGAATATCAAAACCAAATGCGTCGAGCGCTTGCTGATCACTCAGCTCATTGTACTCTTGCAGCAAACATAAACCAAGCACACGAGCAACGCTGAAATTCGGTCGGCCCGTCTTGCCGTAAAGTATGGAGAATTTGTCTTCACATCTGAACAGTATCGGAAGGATTTCAGCCTTGAATAAATCTGCCCAAGATTCTCTCAACCGTCTCTGCAGACCTTCGGACAACTGTGTGTCCACACCAAATAAATTCTGTTGGGGATTCGTTTTTTTAAACATGCTTACTTATAGCATATTCGAGTATTCAAGGACAGTTACTTCTCAGGAATCACT
>JBDRFJ010000024.1:0-12822 GCA_043818915.1 Pseudomonadota bacterium
AAATAATTGATGGCAAAATAATTTGAAAAAGGAATCAGGATTAGGAGCATCCTCCCTTTTGTTGTAGGAGCAAGCTCCAGCTTGCGAAATATCGCGACCAGGAGGTCGCTCCTACAGAGATAGGAGGTCGTTTCCGATAGGAACCCATTTTTTTTTAATTATTTTGCCCTAAATGATTTTGCGAGTAGTCTTTATAGGGAATGTTTGATCGCCATAATTGTGAGGAGAACACAATATGTCTTTGAAAGAAAATAAATGTTTATTGCTTCCGGGACCGGTCTTTATACCTCAGCGAGTTTTACAAGCCATGAGTAAACAGATGGTTAATAGAAGGGGACCGGAATTTCAAAAGCTTTTGGTTAGCATCATTGAGGATCTAAAAAAAATTTTTCAAACAAAAAATGATGTATTGCTTTTTCCCGGATCCGGAACGGCCGGTTTGGAAATAGCGATTACAAATGCCTTGTCACCCGGAGACACCGTTCTATCTTTGACTGCCGGCATGTTCAGTGAAAGATTCGCGACCATAGCGGAAATTATGGGGATGCAGGTGCAAAGATTGCGGTTCCCGCTCAATGAAGGTGCAGATCCACAAAAGGTTGCAGAGGTATTGCAGGCTGACACAGCAAGGAATATCAAGGCTGTATTGGTTACTCACAATGAAACCGATAGCGGGGTGACAAACGACATAAAAGCGATCGGAGAAATTGTCCACGAGCATGGGGCCTTACTGATGGTGGATGCCGTCAGTTCCCTGGGAGGGATTGAACTCAAGGCAGACAGGTGGCATTTAGATATTGTGTCCAGCGGTTCTCAAAAGGGACTTTTTTGTGCCCCCGGGATCACCATGGTCAGTGTCAGTGAAAAGGGGTGGAAAGCGATCGATAAATCTATAACCCCAAAATATTATTTTGATCTGCGCCGTGCCCGGGAGTTTTATCAAGAAAAGCGGTTGACGCCTTACACCTCGCCAACAACAACCCTTTACGGACTTCAAGAGGCCCTGAGTATCATTAAGGAAGAGGGGTTTGGAAATGTTTTGTCAAGACATCAACTAATATCAAAGGCGCTGCGCGCCGGAATTAAGGCAATAGGGCTGGAGCTTTTTGTAAACGACGAAAAGGCATCCAGAACGGTTACTGCAATCAAGAATCCCGTGGGAATAGATATGGGAGCAGTGAGAGAAACGATGAGCAGTAAGTATCATGTATACATAGCCGGGGGGTTAGGAGAAATAGAAAAATCCACTTTCAGGATCGGGCACCTGGGGTATATCGGCCGCGGAGAAATACTTAATGGCATTTCCGCCTTAGAGCTGGCGTTAAATGAGCATGGGTATGAAGTGCCGGTTGGGCAGGGGGTTGCGGCTGCTCAAAAGGTGTTTTCAGAATAGTCATTTGGGGAGCATTACCGGTTTTGTTAACAACAAAGCGGGTGCCAAGGTTGTAGGAGCAAGCTCCTGCTTGCGATTTTGGTCGCTTTATGCTGTGTATCAGTGTAGGGGCCGATGCCCTCCTGGGATTCGTCAAAGTCAATTCTAACTGATTCAGATAGAAGCGATTTGCTTTCCCGGATAAAGCACAAAAACCCCAAATCTCAAATCTCAAATCTCAAATAATATCCAAATCCGAAATTCCAATTACCGAAACATCTCGATAACTTCATTGATGTCACGTGACTAATGCGTCTGTTTTGAATTTTGGTCACCCGTCCTCCGCAGTAGCCTGCTACGGAGGATGGATTGATATTTATTTGTTATTTGGTTTTTGGTGCTTGGAATTTTAATGATTTTCATAAGTCAATAACTTTATTTATTACAATCAATTACCTCTTGAAATGACACGACATTGAAATGCCTTCATAGGCCCTACGATTGACTCGACCAAACAGTTATGGCAGTTGAAATACCCTAATCCTCAGCCAAATCTCATTTTCGATTACTATATAACCTGAAATCCCTTGATTTTTCATGTTTCGTTCTGTAATCTATAATAAAATCAGGTAAAGTTACGATAAAATCTATACTATAAGCTTTAATTGATTTTATAATGATTCTCTGTTTGCTCATTAGGGATGAATTAATTCTTGGTTTCACTGTTAGTCGAGAATTAATTCTCTGTTTAACCGATAATATCCAATATCCAAGAAAAAATTCCGCTCACTTAATCGTTCAACGGCATAAAAACCCATGACGAGGGATTTTCTCACCGCCGGAGATAAAAATATGTATTTTCACGGAAAGAAATGTTTGACAACGGTATGACCGTAGTTATACCATACCTTCATGAAAACAGCCATATCCATTCCTGACGACATATTTGCATCCGCAGACCTCTTGGCGAAACGGCTTCAGATGTCTCGCAGCGAACTCTATGCGCGTGCTGTACAACGGTATGTTACGGAATGCCGTCATACCGGCGTGAAAGAGAAGTTGGACGAAGTGTATGCGTTTGAAGCCGAATCCGTTGATTCGGCGGTGCTGAATGCGCAAGCCGCATCCATTCCCACGGAGGAATGGTGATGCAACGCGGGGATATCTGGTGGGCCTCACTTCGACCGCCGACCGGTTCTAAGCCAGGCTACCGCCGCCCCGTGCTCATCGTTCAGAGCGACGATTTCAACAAGAGCCGGATCAACACGGTCGTTGTTGCCATCCTGACCTCCAATCTTCACCTCCAAGCTGCCCCCGGTAACGTGTTCCTGACGAAACGGACCACTATGCTTGCCAAGGATTCGGTGGTCAACGTTTCCCAGGTTGTTACCTTGGACAAGTCATTCCTGACGGAGCGGATCAGCACGATTTCTGTGGACAAGATGAGTGACGTGGACGAAGGGCTCTGTCTCGCGCTCAATTTGTAGAAAATGCCGTCGAACAACAGGTTGGAGCAGACGGCAGGAAACCGCGGCGATCGATGGTTCATATCTTTTTAGGAGTTTTTTTCTTCTTAGTATCCTTGGCTCTGCGCCGCCGCTGCTCAACCTGAGCATTCCGTGCCTCCTAAAAAGATATTGCAATTTTATTTCGCTGGATGTATATTCATTGTAGATACATTTTATGTAGCATAATTTTTTAAATGGAGGCGCAATATGCAAACAAAAATTAAAAAATGGGGCAACAGCCTTGCATTACGAATTCCCAAATCATTCGCATTGAATGCAAACCTAAGACAAGATGAATTGGTTGATTTATCCATTGATAAAGAAAGGATTATTATTACTCCAATTGGCGAAAAAGAATATTCGCTCGATGAACTTTTGGAAGGTGTCTCGGAAAGCAACCTTCACGGCGAGTTTGATACTGGAGCGCCGGTAGGAAAAGAAATCTGGTAATTATGAGCAATTATATTCCGGAAAGAGGCGATGTAGTTTGGATAGATATGCATCCGCAAGCTGGTCATGAACAAGCAGGTAGACGTCCTGCAATAGTTCTGTCGCCAAGTTCCTATAACGGTAAAGTCGGTCTCGCCTTATTCTGCCCGGTAACCAAGCAAATCAAAGGGTATCCTTTTGAAGTCATTATTCCTTCAGGACAAAAAGTAACAGGTGCTATTTTATCCGACCAGGTTAAAAGCCTTGACTGGAAGATAAGGAATACCGAATTCTATGATAAAGTACCTGAGACTGTTATTTTAGAAATATTTGAAAAACTTGCAACACTGCTACGTTTTGATAGGTAGCGAGTCCAATCTCAAAATGGCCAATTAGACCGGCACAGAACCTGTCGTTTCACTCGGACGGCTGGAAACCGTGGCATTTTTGATATGTCTTGCCTCCATAATATATTTTGGCATTAACCACTGACATAGGTTATTCCCGCCGTCGGTGAACTTTGCGTTGGCTTTCAGAGAATATAGACATTATGCCATCTAACACTATGAATCCCATGGTTTACATCGAATCGTCCGTTATTAGCTATTTGGTATCTCGACCAAGCCGAGATGTCGTGATTGCCGGTCGGCAAGCGATTTCTCACGATTGGTGGGAAAATCATCGGCAACGATTTGAGCTTCGAGTTTCGGCATTGGTCGAAGAAGAGATAAGCCGGGGTGATTCTTTGGCAGCCCAACGTCGTTTAGCGTTGATTGAAGACATTCCAAGTCTGGCCATCTCAGATGAAGCAACTAAATTAGCGGAGTTACTTTTGAGACAAGGTGCTGTTCCAGGGGGCCGTGAAGAAGATGCACTTCATATCGGTATAGCTGCTGCTCAAGGTGCCGACTATCTTCTTACTTGGAACTTCATGCACATAAACAATGCTGAAATGAAATCGGCAATAACCAAAGTCGTGGAGTCTTGTGGGCTTGTCTGTCCACAAATTTGTTCACCTGAAGAACTCGGAGGAACCTCGAATGATTGAAGATCCAATCGTTGCCGAAGTACGTCGGCATCGTAAAGAACATGCCGCAGAACATGGAAATGACCTCAAACGCATCGTTGAGGCACTCCGTAAACGGGAACGTGAATCAAAGCGCAGCCTATTGAATCCAGGGCCAAAATTGCGCCTGGATAAGACCGGAAGCTAATCGGGTAAAAGGAAGATTTTAACTCCCCCTCCCCACACCATCCGCCGTCGCCAAGGCTATGGCGTGACAAGTTAGCCGGATAATGAATCCTCCTGAGGCGGACAAGTGTTCACCCACCGTTCTTTGACAGATATTAAGCCTTGTTCCTTAAGCCGTTTGTTGGTCATACCGGTCAATCAACCGTTGTCTCCACTCTAGCTCGCGCTGCAATTCTTCCTCAGTGGGCAGATAGAGCATGTACTTGGATGCAATTCTGAGTTGGTGATATATAGATAATCTGAATTTTGGCGAAAGAATAGACTATATAAAACCTGAAATCTCTTGATTTTTCATGTTTCGTTCCGTAATCTATCGTGAAATCAGGCGGATTCAGGGTATAGACTTTGGCAAGCTATGTTGTTAGTTTTATTCGTTAGTAATATCAAGCATTTGTAAATGCTTATTTTTAATTCATTTTATTCCCTTATGATATCAACCTCTTACACGTGTCACGTCCGATCAAGAATCTCCATTGACATCAATGTCTTAGGTGGACTTACAACATAAGGCAAGTAACCCTCCTTTTTAAAACATTATTGGAATTATTGGTAGTTTATTCGGTAGATTAGAAATCATACCCCTCAGTAATAGTTAGGTGCTTAAGGCAGTATTCTCTTTCACATGCATACTTTAACAATACAGAGAAAAATTGAAATCCCAATGATGGGGACGTGGAAGTGGAAGAAGGATGATTATGAAATTCCTTTAGTCTTCTCCCTTGGAGGTGCTACAGCGTATTTATTTCTTCATCGGTTTGATCACGGCAAAAGAGAAAGAGAGATTTTATGGGAAGCTATTTTAAAAATTAAAATTTCCTCCCCTCCTCAGAGACTTATTAAAGGTTTGATGAGTAAGTCTAATTTAGCAAATGATGCGGCAAAAAGAATTTATTCCTATTACCAAGAAGTATTTAATCAGTTCGAAGCGATCGTCAGAACTGTTGGGAACGTTAAGAGCGCGTGGCATGGTGGGCGACTGCCATTTGATTCTTTTTTTAAAAAAGGCCAGCTACCCTTTGAAAAAGTAATATGGTGGATTGATGACGAAAAGCCACAGGTTTTTACGTTACCGATAAAAAATGACAGGAGAAAGATAGCACCTCCTTTTAGAAGAGAGCATTTAATAACGAGAGAAAAATGGAATAAGCTCCAGAAGGCAATCGATAATCGGGATTTTCCTTCTGAAGAAATGATTGAACTTTTGCGCATTGGATCCAAATTGGAATGGAGTCAAAAAAAAATCGCTACAATCGAGTCAGCGATTTTTATAGAAACAATATTGCGCGATTACGGAAACCAAGTATTGCAGTCACTTGGATTAAGTAAAACCAAGCTCAAGAGCTTGAATAACGAAATGTCCTTTAACATCCTATTGAATATTGTCCTTCCCCTTTCTCTTTCTAAATCAGAGTTGAATAAAAGTGATAAGTATTTGCAATCGGTTGATCTTCTTCGTCGCATTAGAAATGACGTCGTTCACGGTAATATTAAAGAGAAGGAGATAGAGGAAGAAAAGGTAAGGAAAGGAATTGATGGTGCATTAGCCTTAGTAAAATTACTTCAAAATAAATTGAAATCGTCAAAGCCCTAATAGAATGTTTTCTAAACCATTGATATAGCATATTTAGCTGCTATAAGTGTTTGGTTTTCACTACCTTCACGAAAACTTTCCTTTACAAACACAAGTCATAAGTATTTCGGAAATCTGAAACTTCAAGACTATCATCATCAATGTTCATCCGAGCTCGCCGTTAGAAAAGATCAAAGCTCTCTTTGAACAATTGCCCGGTCAAGTCTTGGTTAATACAATTTATTTGGAATCGCTCTTCATGGTGAAAGGTATATCAATATTTTTTGCGATTCTCCATGTTTCAGTCACTGCTTGATCAGCGTAACACACAATGACCGCCTCTATGCTTTTGGGTGAGATGGATGAATAATGTGATGAATGTGCCGCAATGGTGTGGACGATCCCGAGAGGGAGTCCTGCTTGCAGAGCCAGATGGGCCCCAATCGTTGTGTGGGCCAGGTGATTGCCCATCCGGGTCGTTTCTCCCGAGGTCTGGTGGAAGATCAATAGTTTGTCGATATCATGCAGTATGGCCCCGGCAATTAGTGTGTCCCTTTCGATCTTCACCCCTTGATCCCTTTCCACGACATCGGCCATTGCCAGGGCGCACTCGACAACCTGGTTCGCATGATCTACATTCGATATATTTATCTTTTCTTTGACAGGCGGCCACTGGCTGAGATCTTCAATTCTTTCAAAATCACTCTCCTTCCAGGTTCCCCACCAGAGATCGATGACTTTTTTTCGTATTCCATCGTCATTGATGTCATTGACCCTTGGAAACAGTCTCTGGATATAATTCTCTTTTTCTTCCACCTTCTCCCTCCGTTTGCTCGGATATTACTGGCTGCAATTGAGTCGCCTTCCCCTATTGCTTTAAAAGGTTTTTGGATGACTCCCACAGATTGCGGCGAGCTTCATCCCGTGTGGCTATGACATGTTCAAAGTCAGCGGAGCATAACTCACAAAGTGCACGTATCATATATTTTTCTTTAGGCGGACAGCCACCCGCATATTCACCAAGCCCTGAAAAACCCTTTGCGCATTTGCCAAAGACGGCTGTCTTTTCAGATGTTTTGGGATTGTCAGGGTTTCCGATAATGGCACACAGGTCTTTCAACTCTTTACGGTAGCCCGCTTCTTTCATATAAATGAGGGCACTCACCAGTTCGTTGGTACAGCCGCTACAGGCAGATTCGCCTTGAATGATATTGACTTCCGGGAGGCCCTTTTCAAACGCCTCAAATCCGGTCACAAAATGGTGTATGTGGTCTTCCAGGGGCTCACCCACAATTTCAATCTGATCGAGATTGACCGTTGTCCCTTCTTGTTTGGCTATGTATTGGAGATGCATTACTTGATCGGTATCTATTCCCATCACGGAAGTTCCTACAGTGTCAACTGCAAGGGGATCGCGCCCGGCTATCACTATCCCTAATTCTCGTGTATCCTGTGGATATTGCCAGAGCCCTTCCATTCCAAACGTCGCATCGATGACCGCGTAGTGAGGCCGCACCGCTGAGATCAGATCTGCGATAGCCAGGTCCAGACCGAGCCGATGGCTCTTTCTTTTTTCAGCCCCGGGCATAACCCCTTTCATGTTCTTCAGGCTCAGGGTTACATGCGTCCTGATATGGCTTTTAAGAACCGGAACGCTGATGATCACATCGCTCTCAAGGGCCGTTTTCGCTATCTTCACCTTTTCCATCACATGGGGATGGCTAATGGTAACTTCGGCAAAGCTGTCTGTGTTTAAATTGCGTAGCTCTACCCCTAATCTCCCTGCCACCTCCATCATCCCGGATGTCTCAAAGACCTCTTTGGTGCTGAATCCTGCAAAATCATATCCTGCTATAGCGCCATCTCCAATGATTACAGACTTAGGACCTATCTCCATAACCATCCTGGTTACCGCTTCGGTAACCTGCGCATTTGTCAGAATACCGCTGCCTGATGGCGCCGGTTTGCCCAGATTAGGCTTGATGAGGACTTTTGAACTCCCCTTAATGATCTCGTCCAGTCCACCGGCCAAGTTTATTGCCTTTCGTACGGCAGGTTCGATCTCCCCTTTGCCTGTTTTTGTTATTGCTACCCTTTTTGTCATCGTTTCTTTTATCCCTTCCAAAAAAAGGAAAATTTCTAGACAATCAAGTTTTTCTTATTGCCAACTCAGCCTTGACTTCAAACTTCTAATAGTGCATATATCTGCCTGATATCATATAATTTACTCCAAGGCAAATTGTTTAATTCTTATAACCATGGCTGAGTTTACAAAATCCAATAAACAGGAATCCGGGAATGGCCTTGCAATTAGACGGGCCGCACTGGTCGTTGTCACTCTGACCTCTTTCTTGACCCCCTTTGCAGGTTCTTCCATCAACATTGCCCTTCCGGCTATTGGAAAAACCTTTCAAATGAATGCCGTCCTGTTGAGTTGGGTGGCCACCTCATACCTTCTGGCCGCGGCCGTATTTCTGGTGCCTTTCGGAAGGCTGGCAGACATCTACGGGAGAAAAAAGATTTTTGCCTCCGGTGTTGTGATCTTTACCCTTTCGTCCTTTCTTTCCGGAATTTCCGTCTCAGCTCTTATGCTCATCCTGTTCAGGATCTTGCATGGAATGGGTAGTGCAATGATTTTTGCAACCGGCATCGCCATTCTGACTTCAGTGTTCCCTCCTGAGGAAAGAGGCAGGGCTCTGGGTATTAATGTGGCGGCTGTTTACGCCGGTCTATCTCTCGGACCGTTTATAGGCGGGTTCCTGACGGAGCATATGAACTGGAGAAGCATTTTTCTCATAAACGTTCCGGTTGGCGTGATTATAATTTTGCTGGTCCATTGGAAGCTTAAATCGGAGTGGGCTGCTGCAAAAGGAGAACGTTTTGATGTTGAGGGTGCATTCATTTATGGCCTGTCCCTTGTCGCAATCATGTATGGCATTTCCCGGTTGCCCTCCGGTAAAAGCCTATGGATCATTCTTTTTGGTTTTCTGGGTATTGCGGCCTTTATCAAGTGGGAGAAGAGGGTGGAATATCCCGTTTTCAAAATGACGCTTTTCAGCAGGAACAGGACATTTGCCTTCTCATGCCTGGCTGCGCTTATCCATTATAGCGCTACATTTGCCGTGACATTTCTCTTGAGCCTTTATTTACAATATATCAAGGGTGTCAGCCCCCAACAGGCGGGATTGATTTTGATCTCTCAGCCGGTCATGATGGCGATATTCTCGCCTTTTGCCGGCAGGCTTTCAGACAAGGTTGAACCACGAATCATTGCCACCCTGGGTATGACCCTCACAGCCCTCTGTTTAGCACCTTTCATCTTTCTAACAAAAGATTCATCGGTTTGGTTTATCGTGGCCGATTTGCTTGTGCTCGGTTTTGGCTATGCATTCTTTTCCTCTCCCAATACCAACGCCATCATGGGTTCTGTTGATAAGAGATTTTACGGCCTGGCATCAGGATCCGTGGGGACCATGCGCCTTCTGGGCATGATGATCAGCATGGGGATTTCCACAGTGATATTCACGCTGTTTATGGGGAGGGTGCAGATCATCCCCGAATATTACCCGGCTTTCATCAAGAGTGTGAAGGCTGCCTTCATGATTTTTTCGATCCTTTGCTTCTTTGGAATATTTTCATCGCTGGCAAGAGGCAGGCTACGGGGAATCGATTCCGGACAAGGCTGAAAATATTTTATTTTGGACCGAATTTAGCATTCTCTTCTTCTGCTTTTCTCCTTCTTTTATTCCAAAATCCAATGGAAATAGCGCTTACCATTAAACCTGCCATTCCTCCAATATAATGAGTAAACCATGTCACGTCAGTGCTAAAATAATGACTGATTTGTATGCTAGATCCGGTAACTACTATAATGAATAATAATGGTTTCATATCATGATATTGAGCTCTTTAGCGGTTTGGAAGTTTTTGGGCTTATTCGATAGCACCATCAGCCATCGATATCAATAATTTGCCCTTTTAGGATATTTTGGCTCTTTGTCCCCTCTCTTTCAATTTCCCTTAATCTATGGGTCACCTCACGGAACTCTGCTGATGTAAGAGGCCCCCATAATATTCTTTTCAGAAAATTTGAATTTGTTGAGGTTAGCGCATATCGAATATCGGGCCCTATTTGAAGATCAGATGCCACCCCAATCCAATCCTTGTCTTCGAATTCACCCAGCACCCTTTCCTCTGCCAGCATTTCGGTGGCCGCTTCTTTATAGTCGGGCTTATAAACAACACTCCCGTGAGAGATCCTGCCGGCATTTGGAACATTTTTTTCAGAATTATTGAAAGATAAATCAGGTGGTTTGTACCGTCCGCTTTTTATATTAACGCTTGACGCAGATTTTTCAGGGTTGACAGATTCTAAAGCGTTTCCTATTTGCATCCCATACCCCTCGCACCCCCGCTGTCATATCCCTATCAGTGGGACTTAGACCGGAAGCTTGCCCTTCGGAAAAATTTTATGACCTCTAAGTTCTAAATTTCTTTATCGGCATTCCGGGGGAAAAAGTTGACTTTTTTCCGTCTTTTTTTTCCGTAGAATCACTCAGATTTTAATTAGGGAATTGACACAAGAGGTAAAATTCCATACACTTCTGCTCAGAGAAAGCGAGATCTAATCAACTCAACTTTTTTCAAGAAGGAGGTTTTTATGGTATCAAAGCCAAGCGACAAGGAAGAGGAGTATTTTGCGAAGAAGGAATTTGAGAAGAAAAAGAAAATCGAGGAGGAAAAACGTGGAAAACTCCAAGAGGAGGAAAGGAAGAGGCTCAAGGAACTTCATAATATGAAATGCCCCAAATGCGGAATGGAGCTTATCGAGATTAATTACAAAGGAATAAAGATAGACGAATGCTCCGGATGCGAAGGGATATGGCTTGATGCTGGAGAACTGGAGGCTGTGTCAAAAATAGAGAAAACAGGACTTGATAAATTTTTTAGTGTGTTTAAGGGGTAATCCCTTGTTATCAGATGTCCTGAGAGTGGTCCCACGCATTTATTCTAAGCGAATTTTCTCAACAATACTTTGAATATAATCTGGCGTTGAACCGCAACATCCCCCGATAACTTCAACGCCCATTCTTTTAATCTCAAGCATGTTATCCGAAAAAAAATCTTTATCTTCGGGATGGAAGGTCTCTGATCCCTTGATCTCCGGCATGCCGGCATTAGGCATAATCATAACCGGACTATCAACACACTCCCGAATTTCCCTTGCAAGGTTTACCATGGGACCGCTCCCAAGGGTGCAATTTGCGCCTACCACAACAGCACCTGTATCGAGTAAGGATTTCATGCCATCTTCGACCCGGTTACCCATCAGTGTAACGAAACCTTTTGGCACTTCTTGAAACGTTAGGGTTGCAAAAATCGGTAAAGAGGAAACCGATTGGGCTGCCCGTATAGCTGCCAGGGACTCATTCAAATCAAACATGGTTTCAATGATGAACAAATCGGCTCCCGCTTTTGAAAGATATTCCGCCTGTTCCATGAAACATTCCACTGCTGCTTCAAAACTGAGGGTTCCGGAAGGTTGAAGCATTTCTCCGATGGGACCGATATCTCCCGCAACATATTTTTCTTTTCCGGCAACCTTCCTTGCCAGTTGAACGGCTGTTCTGTTTATCTCTTCAGTATGTTTGTGAAGGTCCGCCTTTTTGAGTTTTAAGGGAGAGCCGCCAAAGGTATTGGTCATCACAACATCCGAGCCCGCATCAAAATAGGATTTGTGAATAGCTTGTACTACCTCCGGTTTCTCAAGATTCCAGAATTCAGATACCTTTCCGCCTCCAAGACCTGATCTAATAAGCATGGTACCCATTGCTCCATCTAAAATCAGGCCTTTGGTTTGCGCTCTTTCTAAAATATTCATTTTTTATTTCTCCTCCCTCTTGTCCAAAAACGAATTCACCGCAGACCGCAAAGAACGCAGAGAAAGAATTTTTTATCAGAATCCCTGAGAGGGGCATTCTGATAAAGATGTCTACAATATTAAAATTATCTGCACGTTTTGCGCAGGAATTTATTCTAACCTGGAAAACCTGGCCCTCTGGACCAGGTCAGAGACAAATGGCTCTGCCAAATATTTTAAGATGTTTTTCAACTTTTGGTTTAAGGTGAACGGTTGCGGTTGCGCCGCTCGTATCGGGATTCGTAAGACGGGTGTCGTCAGAATACGACGCAACCGATGGACGATAAACGAAACGAGTAGCGTAACCGAGTAACGAAAGCCGGTGAAGACACCCCTCTGGGGTGAATTCAAAGCCGGGTCCTCTGGGCCCGGATTTTTACTGCTAAGGTACTAATTATATCATGTTACGCGAAATCCTGCAATTCCTCCCATCAGAAACACAAGGTCATGTCATTTTAACAGGTAATTGATTGTAATAAATAAATTTATCGGCTTATGAAAATCATGAAAATTCCAAGCACCAAAATACAAATCTTTTACCCTGTTAAATAATGCTTCGCATTAAATCTACGATTTATTTAACAGGGCAGGCAAATATCAATGTTCGAAATTCAAAATTGATGGTTTCGAAAAAAGTCGAGAATCTCATTAAAACGTCATTCCGGCGAAAGCCGGAATCCAGTAAATCCGATTATTTCTGGATGCCGGATCAAAGCCTGCCCTGGACTTGATCCGGGGTCCGGCATGACGGTTTTGGGACTTTTTACGAGA
>JBDRFJ010000025.1:0-6535 GCA_043818915.1 Pseudomonadota bacterium
TCAAAGATGGGGGCAGAATGTCACAGATCACGTAAATATTCCATCAAAAGATAACAATCGGCGTTGCGATGGCTACAGAAGGGGAGGGCTGCCGCCGCCCATGAGATCCTCTGCCCAGGCCATCGGGAATGAATTCCTTGACACCGTTTTTCGGAAAGCATATAAATTCCCGCCAAGCTTCCTCATGCCTGGGTGGCGGAACTGGTAGACGCAAGGGACTTAAAATCCCTCGGAGTTTAACTCTGTGCGGGTTCGATTCCCGCCCCAGGCACCAAATAAAAACAAAGACTTACAAACATTAACCGAGAGTGGCGCTCTCATTACGTTTTTCAATCAAAGTCGTTTTTTACCGCTATCAAAGCAACGCTGAGGACTACGGGCGTAAGCCCGTAGGTGAAAACGCTCCTTGCACGGAAGTCTGAGGGTGCGAAAACCCTCAGATAAAACTAATAATTTTCCGCTTCAAGTGCCACGGACGTTAGCCCGTGGGTATCTACCTAGATCGAATCCCTCATCACGTTACTGGGCCGATCGGCAGAGATTTATCACGAAGACATGCTTCTTCGATTCCTGAACTACCGCGATGGCAAGAGAGTCCTTTCCGAGGCTGAGGAATGCGTCTAGGCGTCCGAACTTCCCAAAGAGAAGTTCATAGGGTTCATCACAAAATACTTCAAATGAGTTTTGAACCTTTTTCATCGCACGGGCAAAACGCATATAAATCTGGATAAGCAGGGAATGAACGGAACAGATTTGTGGTTCATCCGGTTTAAGCGTACTTGTCTAAAATATCTTTCAGAAGTCTACAATCGCTTTTCTTCCCCAAACATTCAAGATTGCAGATGGTAATGAACATTGTGGATCAAAATCTCGTTGACATTCAAACATATCTCCCCTATACGTTATAACATCGATTGGATCATGAATATCGTGCCGATTTTTATTACTAAATTGGTGTGGCCATCGGATGACAAAGACCGAAAAGAGGAAGGGAAAAACTTGTCCAAGATGTGGCAAACTCGCGTTATCCGATTCGATTCATACAGTTTTTAGTTGTCAGGAATGCAAAAATATATTCCTGGTTGGTGAGGACGGCTCATATACAGATCGATCAAAAGATGATGTGGTTATCATATGCCCAAGATGTAAAGATGCTTGGTATTCTGACATACCAGGTCTCTTTGGGTGTTCCGAGTGTTTTCTTGAATTTGAAGTCAATGCAGAAGGTCAATATGAAGAGCATCCAGATACAGAAGATCCCGAAGAAGGGGGGACCATCTCACATATGCCCGATACATTTGCGCAGTATCTTGAAAAGTGGCTTAAACATTCCACTTCGCAGGGGCTAAACAACCCTTTAGTCAAAATGCCCATCAAACGGTTTCGGCTTTTGCAGCAATCAGAATTTGCCTCTATTTCTAATGGTGGGTCGATCATTATCGGTACAATGAGTGATCCAATCGCAAGAAATCTATACAAGAATTTTCAATCACGCATTCGCGAGCGTGGTGAACGCTGCGCCTTCATCTGTTTTGGTTCTGTTGAAATGACTATTGCCGGCGGTATTGGACAGCAGCCGCGCATAGCTCTTTTCCCCATTTTTCTAAAACGAGCTTCACTTCTATCGACAGGTAACAACATCAAAGTTACGGTTTCTGATGACGAAAATTGGCAGTTCAATCCGGTGCTGGAGGCCCATCTGAGAGACTTCGGCATCAAAGGGCATCATGCTTGGTCGGAAAATCTAGAGCGAGCCATAAATTGGCTCAAGGCGCAACTTGGGAATCGAATATCACAGGTTAAGTCTGAAAGCTATGTCGGTCTTTTCAGCAGCCAGCAGATGGTGGTTCAACAGCGTCTGACCGATCCACCACTGCGGCAAGCGTTGGCGCGCAACCCGGTCGTCCGAGCGAAAATTGAAGGCGGTAAAGTCGATGCTGTCGACATAGGGGAAATTACAGATGACGACCTCGAAGAACTGGGTCTGGTTCTTCCCTGTGACGATAGCCAACTCCGTGTTGTGAAGCTTTCCAAAGAAGGTCGCTGTTTACAGGTGGAAGGCCCTCCCGGAACAGGCAAGTCTCAGACCATCGCCAATATCATCAGCAATGCGCTTTATCACGGACGCAGAACACTGTTGGTCTGCGACAAGAAAGCGGCCATTGTGCAGGTCGAGGAGCGCCTTACGAATTGCGGACTCAAGCCGGCAATAATGAATCTCCATGATGAGGACTTGGACAAACGAGACTTCCTTGATCAGGCAATCAACAATTTCTCGACGGACATTTTTGGTATGAGGCAAGCCCCAACTGCCTATCCCTTTGAACAGCTTCGTGAAACACGTAAAACTCTGAACGAACGTGTAAAGTTTGGCCGTTCAATAGCACATCCGTCTTTGCAGGTGATGAAACGCCAAGCCCTCTCCGGAATGATTCAGTTGCATAAGGAATTGAAGCGAGTGCCGAACCTCCGCATTGACAACTGGAAGTCCCTGTCCAAGGAGCGATTGGCTAAATTGATCAGTTCTGTGGCTGAATGGCCTGGTCTCGCGGATGTATTGAATGATCAGGATAACATCTGGAATAAGGTACGAACCGAAGCTTTTGACGATAATCCCGATGCCGTTAATGAACTTAAGACACTCATACAGAATATTCTTACTCACCTGGAATCGTTGGACGAGTTGCGCGAGTGGACTGCATCACTGGGAATCGAATTGCCAATCCAGTCGGATGAGGACGTGGCCGCAGTACTAGCACTTGTTCAAACCGTCATGAAAAGGCCGTCATGCCATCCCAAATTGGTCGGTAATTCGGATGTCACTCTGTCTGAGTTGACAAGTCTCAATGGTTTATGGGAACGCCGCGAGGCATTGGTCGCAGCGCGACATCCTGTTCCACTGACGGAAATATACCCTCCTGAAGTAGAGCGCGAGGCCAAAGGCATAGTCAAAGACGAGCAAGCAAAGTCGTGGGCAGATCTGTCTCGCCGAGAAGACTATCATACCGCGTGCTATTCGGAAGCTGAAAAGAGCAATGATAAATACATAAAGCTTTGCGACCAAATAGGTCTTGTTTATTCGCCCTTGTTAAAGGTACGCCGGGCGCAACTCCAGACTGTTTTGGCATTGGGTGGATTTGGTGGCATCCTTCCGCGGGCTTGGTGGGTTGCCTCGACCAACCCTGTCCTACTGGTTAATGGTTGGGTTGGCAAACTGAGGAACTGCATCGGTGATGCAAAATCAGCACCCTTGCCCTTGCATTTCCTTGCGCTTGAACGAGTCCAATCTACCCACTGGCATCACGTTGAAGCGATGGCGGAGCATGGATTCAATCTGGTGAGCTACTTATTGAATTTTGTGAACGATAGGAAGTGCAAATATGCGCTTCGACAGGCTTATCCTGATATTCCAGCACGTGGGTTCAAACAATGGCGTGAAGTCACACTTCACGCGGTTACCGCGCAGTCTTCGGCCAAGTCACTGCGGGATGCTGCCGAAGCCCACGTTGTCTTGAAACAATTGACCGACAACTACCTGTCCGTTGCACATGAAACCGGGGAAGGCGCACATCAATTCGTAGATCATGAGGATGTGAGCCGTCTCAAGAAAGCCGCCGCATTGGTTGAGCAATGCCGAGGGCGCAACGATTTGTTTGAAGTGAACAGCATACACTGGCAAACCTTCTGGGAATCCCATAATCCCAATATCCTATCGCAGATTGAAGCCCTCCTATCCGGATTCGAAATGCTCACCCTTCCAGACAAATGCTCGGATAATATGGAGGAGTCTCTCGGGTTTTTTGAACGGTCGCGCCAGCGAATACAGACGTTCCTCCAAACCTACGAAAAGCAGGAAGGCGATCGGTCACAACCGGTCCTATCGGCTTTTGCCGCACAGAAAGAATTTGCCCGATGTCGAGATCGACTTACTCCGCTTACCAAGTACTTGGGACTACAAGAAAATGGTCCTTCGATCCCCGATTGGTCATGGCTCCATGAGGCGATTGCGTGGCGCGACTTATTTGAGCGGCTGTGCGATAGGCAAAAGCTGGATGTGGACAGCGCATTGTGGCCTAAGCTATGTGATCGCCTGGAAAATCACAATGCTTTCATGATGAAGGCTTACGAGACACTGGGCAGTTTCTTCAAGGATTGCCTGTCAGGAACTGATGACTACGATTCACTCAAGACGCTCCTTGAGCAAATCCCCCTGGAAACAAATCAGTACCCACTCTGGTTGGAAAAGAAGCGGTGGGATAAGAAAATATCTGCATTTCCGGAGCTCGTAGATCTTTGGGGGAAGATTATTGACGGCACCGTCTCTCCAGAAAACGCGGGAAACCTTTTTTGTTTCAATATGCTTCGATTATGCGACCCGATTGCAAAACCGCAGGGACCGGAACTAAAGCAGACGATCAACGCCTTCGTAGCACAGGATGAAAACCTTACGTCATGGATTCTTGACCATCTGAAATCCCGGGTGCATAAATCCATGCAAGAAGCAGCCTTCAAGGCTGCACATAGTGAATCTGCACTTCGCCAACTTTCGGGAAGGCAGCGCATCCGCGGTACCGTTCGTGAACTCGTAAAGGCTCATCTCGATTATTTGCTGGCAGCGAAACCTTGCTGGATGATGAGCCCCACATCACTTGCCAACTTACTTTGCGGTAAAACACAAGAAACCGACCCCGATATTTTCGAGAAATACGGTGTGCCGTTCGATATGGTTATTTTCGATGAAGCCTCTCAAATCCGTGTTCTTGACGGTTTGCTGTCCATGTCATTTGGCAAGCAGGTGATAATCGTGGGCGATAAAAATCAATTGCCACCCACCGACTTCTTCACCAGTTTCACCAATCCGGATGCCGAGACCGAAACAGAGGACTTTGGCATCAGCGAAAGCTTACTGGAAGAATTCACAGGTGTTTTTGCAGATAACAAAACTCACGTGATGCTGATGTCTCACTATCGAAGTGAAACGCCTGACCTTATACGCTTTTCTAACGACTGGTTTTATAAAGGACGGCTGGAAATGTATCCGCCCGCTCATATCAGCGGCATAGGACGGCGCTTACACTATGTTCCCAATGCCACCTACTCAGAAACAGCCGGTCAAAGAAACAATCCCGCCGAAGCCAAGGAGGTTGTAAAGCTTATCGAAATTCATGTTCGCGAGTACCCAAATAAATCCCTTGGCGTTGTTACCATGAACATCCCGCAGATGGAACTTATTGACGAGCTGATCCAAGTTGCACCGCAAACAGTGCAGACCTTCTGCGCAGACGAGTCAAAGTTTTTCCTCAGAAACCTTGAAACGGTTCAGGGTGATGAAATGGACCGCATCATTCTTAGCTTGACCTACGGGAAAAATCCTGCAGGTAGATTCAACGCTTCAGTTCTCGGGCCGCTGACCAAGAGCGGCGGCGAACGCCGCCTCAATGTAGCGATTACGCGATCCAGAAGTGGTATGATAGTCGCCTCTTCTCTGAAAGTAGCTGACTTAGAGGCGACTAGCGCACAAAGCCAGGGGTTTTTATGTCTGAAGGACTTTCTGACTGACTTAGAAAACATTGAGCAAGTATCAAGATTTGGCATTTCAAACAAACGATTTGAAAAAAAGATGGATGGGGTCTCAGACATCGTCCGTTGCGAGTCTCCGTTTGAGGAACAAGTCGTCGAATACCTTGAAAATGAAGGTTACGAAATTGAATGTCAATATGGTGCTGGAAGATACCGCATTGACATCGTTGTCAAGGAGCGGGGCAAGAATCTTCTGGCCATTGAATGTGACGGGGCTGGGTATCATAGTTCTTTGGTTGCTCGTACACGTGACCGTGCCAGACAGCGCATTTTAGAAAAATTAGGCTGGCGTATGCATCGTGTCTGGAGTACCAACTGGTGGTTCTTTGAATCACAGGAAAAACAATCCATTATTGACGCGATAAATGCAGCCCGCAGAGCGGTAAAAAATTAAGGCTAATGTTTGGCGGTTTATTCAGAACGAATTACCATTTAATTCTACTCCGACATATAATTGATTATGCTTAGATCAACAACCTCATCAGGTACAAAGCGATTTGATGCCGGACATCGGGCAGAGAGGATTTTTGTTTCAGCTCTCTTTGCCTGTCCCGCCAGCGCTCCGAAGAACGAACGGGGCATTGGCGATCTTTCCACGATTCCAAAGCGCATGGATTCATTGGGAAAGACTGTTTTCTATCCTTCCCATTCTCCGATACCACAGGTTCTGCTGTTCGAGTTTTTTTTCCTGTATGCGCTGGAGCGTCAGATAGCCGAAAGCAAGAATGACCAGCAGTACATGCCGTCGCCAGCCAGTCCAGCTTCTGCCCTCATGGTGATCCAGACCCAGTTCCTCCTTCAACTGCTGGTAGCCCTGCTCGATCCAGAACCTTTCGTGAAAGAGACGAACCATCTCCAAAGTCGGCATGTCCTGGGGCATATTGCTGAAGAAGTACCGGAGCTCATATTCCCCGTCATCCTTCTTTCTTCTCTCGATGATCAGCCAGACTTCCTC
>JBDRFJ010000026.1:0-3208 GCA_043818915.1 Pseudomonadota bacterium
CTCCCGATTATCATTGATACGCCGTTGTCCCGTCTGGACAGCACACACCGTGATAACATTGTGAACAACTATTTCCCCAATGCGGGGGAACAGGTGGTGATCCTTTCAACCGATACGGAGATCGACAAGGATTATTATCGGGCGCTCAAAGCGCGGCTTAGCGGTGCCGGGAGTCTCGAATTTGATCAGCGCCAGGAATTGACGACTTTCAGAGAAGGTTATTTTTGGGAGAAATAAACCATGGCCGACCGTCTTTACACAGCGAACGACGCCGATGAAGTCCTCAGCGCTTTACGTTTTGAAACAAAGCTGGAAAAGGCTACTCTGGCCCGGATTGCCTTCGCTTTGTCTCTTGAGGAAGCAGGTGCGAACGTGCCGCAGAGTGCGAGCTTCACTGGCGGTGAAATGAAACGCCCTACGTTTATCGGCGAGGATGAGGTGTTTATACGCATGCTGATTTCCTATGTTCACCAAAAGCGGGACATTACGGAGGATGAATTTTTCTCAAATCGTTCTATTGTCAAAAACCATATTGATAACGGGGCGGTGCTCTTGGGCCGCCTTTTCCAGGAATGTGGGCGCGATGCGGATACCCTCCTCTATCGTCTGCTGAACGACGTCGAATTTGGCGGTCGCCGTGAAGCAGCCGGACGTGATCTGGATATTTTTATCGGCCGGACTCTTCTGCAACGCCACGAACTGACCATGGAACTCAATAATACGGCCAAGCATGCGAACTCTCATCTGGCCATCATGGGAAAACCCGGCGTCGGGAAAACACAATTTCTCCTGAAGATTTTGACGGATATTCGCATACAGTCCAATTATCAGACCAATTTCATTTATTTCGATTACAAGGGCGATGTCGTTGACAATGGACGTTTCCTTGAAGTGGCCAAGGTCCATCCTTATCGCCTTTTACAAAGCGGTCAAAATCTTCCCATCAATCCGTTCATTCTCCCCGCCTACGACGAACAAACGATTAACGTGTCGGCCCGCGAGAAAGCAGAGAGCTTTGCATCGATCAACAGCAAGTTGGGTGTGGTTCAAAAAGGCGCTTTGACTGAGGCCATTCGGGCCGCCTATGCGCAACGGGCTGGGTCCGCTGCACCTTATCCGGATTTTCATGATATTTACCAAATAGTTATATCGATGTACGAAGAAGACAATAAAAAGGATGACAGTTTAATCGAGGTGCTTCGAGACTTGGCGGATTTCGACCTTTTCTGGCGTCACGGCAGCGATATAGCCCCTATTGACAGGCTTTCAGACCGCACGATTTTGATTGATGTTCACACGATGCCCGTTTTGAAGGAACTGGTTGCCTACCTTGTCATCGAGCGTCTCTACAAAGAGATGTCCGTTTTGCCGGATAGTCCGATCAAGAATGGGCGGCGAACAATTCGTACCATTTTGGTGATTGATGAAGCCCACAACTATTTGAATCAGAATAACATTTTCTTGCAACGCATCATACGGGAGGGGCGATCCAAAGGTATTGTGGTGTTCTTTGCCAGCCAGTCGCCCAACGACTACCAGCAGAAGTTTTTCAATTTCCAGGAGCTCCTCGAATTTGCCTTTATCTTCCAGTGTGAAGGGGTTGCCGGCGGATCGATCCAGGATATCTTGGGTTGCAGCGCAAAGTCCGCAAAAGATCTTCAGGTCGAGATAGCGCGCCTGGAGCCCTGGCAGGTTATTGCTCGCAGCCCCGAAAAAACTGAGGAATTCGTTAAGTTTACTGCTGAAGCGTTTTACAAAAGCTATGCGTAGTAGTCTATCAAACTGAATTCCGTATAGATGAAGAACAGCTCAACATACAAACGGCCTGATTCTTCATGAACATAAAATAAGTCACTTTCATCCCGTATTCAATGATCTGGCACAGTCAGCCGCACTGAAGCTTTGTATTTGAAGTCGTGAATCTCTCCGCTGACGGAAAATAAATCGCTCAAGCTGATCGGCGACATCGCCACCGACAACGTCCTGCCATTGATCGCAGCCATCATCCTCTCAAAGAACAGGTTGCGGCTCAATTTCTATTGACTTCTCGGTCAATATGGTCATATCATCCATAATAAATCAAGATAATTATACCCATAAAGGAGACAATCATGATGAACAAATCGGACCTTATCGCTGCTCTTGCCGCTAAAGAAAACCTGACCGAAAAGCAAGCCACTGACACCATCAATTTGATCTTCAATGGATTTACGGATGCTCTGAAAAAGGGGGGCAGAAATGAAATCAGGGGATTTGGAAGCTTCTCCGTGAGGCAATATGACGGTTATACGGGAAGGAATCCCAAGACTGGCGCAAAGACTGATGTGGGAGCGAAGAAGCTACCGTTTTTCAAGGTGGGGAAGGGGTTGAAGGCGAGGCTAAACGATTGAGGATGCGAGATTACGGGACCCCCAAGAAAGGAGAGACATCATGGGAGACAAGGGCGGCAAGAAGGATAAGGAAAAGGGGCAGAAACAGAACACTGTAAAACAGAAACAAAAATCAATAACCAAGCAGGATAAGCAGCCAAAAAGAACCCCGAAAAAATAGAAATCACGGTGTGGAGCTCTATCAGCCGTTTCAATACCGGTCAGAAATATCGCTTCTGGAATGGTGGCCAACCCGGTGAGAAAAAGCGTTGGACTTTTTCTGAGTTTTTAACGATAACTGATTGAAAGTTGCAGGATTTGGAGGGGGTTTTGGGGGATGAGCGGGGGGATGGACAACTTCCTGTAATTCACAAAAAGTCAAACCCGACGAAAATGCAAGACTTCGAATGGTTATCAATAATGCTCTTTTCTTCAATAATTGTGATATGCAGGATGTGGATGTTGTCGGATGGATGAAAAGGGGGCTTGCGGAAACTTGATGCATGGTCTGGCATCTCTTTGCCACGAAGTCAGAAACAATGGAAGGCGTTGTCCTAAATATGCGCGTACCATATTTCTACCCGACCTCAACTCGATTATATCAATCCATTAGGATACGTAAATGAGGAAAGTATGAAGAAATTCATGATTATTCTCATAGCAGTTTTTGCAGGTGTCGTTTCCGGCTGCGCGACTGGAGCAGTCTATACCAAAATGGTTCCCCCCGACTACTCAATTCAAAAAAAACAACCTTACATTTTAGCGGTTCAAACGAGTGGAGGCAAGGAAACCAATCCCGCCTGGGTGTCTCAGATATCCAGTGAATCTTTTAAGGAAGC
>JBDRFJ010000027.1:0-2587 GCA_043818915.1 Pseudomonadota bacterium
AGCAGGCTGGTGAGCTTCAATGAAATCGATCCGATTGTGGACAGAATTTATGTGTATAAAAAATCGGGTGAGGGATTGAGAGGGCGGGAAGTTGAGAAGGCGGGAGTAAACGATGAGGCATAAAAGTATTTCTGTTGACACATTAGAACCCGGGATGGTTTTGGCGAAGGAAATCGTTGGCAACAAAGGCAATCTCATAGTGGGTAAGGGCGTTGAGCTTAGCGACAGAATGATCGCCCACCTGAAGCGGCTGGGAGTCAAAAAAGTTTTTATCGAGACAGAGGAAGAAGCGGTACAGATGGACCCTGAGCGCGCACAAGTATTGATTGATGAAATGGAAGGGACACTCAATTCCCGTTTTCGCAGGGTGAGAGACATTCCTGTCATGAACGAGCTGAAAAATATTTTGTTTGACCATATGAGGGCGAAAATATTGCATGGATAGCGGGCGTATAAAGCACAAAATTGACAGCTTGCTCGATTTACCGGGCCTGCCGGCCACTGTATTCGAAACTGTCCGGCTCCTGGGCGATCCTGAGGTGAGCCTGGAACGTGTGAGCGAGTCGATCGAGTTGGATCAGTCCATGACGTCTAAGATTCTAAGACTGGTAAATTCTCCTTTTTACGGTGTGGCAGGCAAGATCAGCACTATCCAACAAGCCTTGGTTGTCTTGGGCTTCGGCACTGTCAGGAACGCCATGCTGTCCCTGTCCGTATTCGACGTTTTTCTACGAGATGGAACGGCAAAAGGCAGTTTCGACCTTACGGGATTTTGGGAACATGCAGTAGGTACAGGGGTAATAGCAAAAGTCCTGGCTCAGGGTCTGAGGCTTCCGGATCCCGATGAGTTCTTTATAGCAGGACTCCTTCACGATATCGGAAAAATTATAATCATACAATTCCTTCAGCAGGAATTTGCAGAGATTTTACAGCTCGTGGACGACAGGGACCTTTATATACGCGAGGCAGAAACAGGGGTCCTCGGGTTTGACCACAGCTATGTTGGAAGCTATCTCGCGAAAAAATGGAATATGCCCGTAACACTCAAGGAGGTTATTGCTTTTCACCACGCCCCTGATGCCGCCCGAGAGGATCCAAAGAAGGTTTCGGTGGTTCACCTTGCCGACACTTTGTGCAGAGGGCTTGGCATTGGACACGGAGGAGACACTCTGGTGCCGGCAATAGCAACAGAGGCATTGCAGACCCTTGGAATAAATATAGGTTACATTGCCGAGGCGCTTCCGGAGATAGATGCTGAGATGGAGCAGGCGGCGGATTTTATGACTATTTTTAGCATATGACAAGTATCGTTTAGTAACCGCTCCCGGAGTGATGGAGGGTAAGCATTCATCATTTGGCATTTGTCATTTAACATTTGGCATTGAAAAGTGGACTGATTCATTTAAATAATGATCAATGAAAAATGACAGATGATAAATGACAAATGGCAAAGGAAAGTGATGCGAAATATGGAAACAAATAATCCATTACTTCATTACTCCATTTCTCCATTTCTCCGTGACCGATCATCCATTAAATTTGAACAGGGTACGTTTTTGATAGGTATTCGCTATGAAACAGAACAGCATATTGGTAGTTGATGACGACCAGTATATTATCAATGTCATGTCCCGCGCTCTCACCAGGGAGGGATATGACGTGCGTACAGCCATGTCCGGCGAAGCAGCGCTGGAGGCCTTGGGAACTAAGTATTTTGACCTGATCATTTCAGATCAAATGATGAGCGGGATAACAGGCTCCGCGCTTTTTGAAAGGGCTAAGGAAGTCTGTAGTGATGCTATCCGTATACTAATGACCGGACATCCTGACGTGGGCATCCTTATGGAGGCCATTAACAAGGGGGAGATATACCGTTTCATTACCAAACCCGTCGAATTGGCCGACTTGTTGATTACCGTGAGATATGCTTTGCAGCAGAAAGGCCTTGTTAATGAGAAAGCGGAGCTATCCAATCTTTTGCAAGAAAAGGAAAGGCTTGAACGTATTGTTGTCAACAGCAGAAACAAATTAATGGCCATCTTCGATACAATCAATGAACGTGTCTTTTCGGTCGATCCCGACTATGCGATTGTTTCCGCCAACAAGGCGTTTTGCGAAAGTGTTCATGAAGCTCCGGCAAAGATCATTGGGCAGAAATGCTATTCCGTCAAACATGGACTCGACGCACCTTGTTTTGAATATGGTTATGAGTGCCCTGCTAAGGAAGTGTTTAACTCGGGCAACCCATATTCAGATACCGCGGTTTATGCGGATAGGGAGGGGCGACGACAATATAACGAATTTTCCATACTCCCTGTAAGAAATAATGAGGGTAAGATCGTACAGGCCATAAGGATTTCACGGGATATCACCGCGCAAAAAGAGGCCGAGGAAGCACTGAGGGAGAGCGAGTCTCGATATCGTACTTTGTACGAAAGTTCTTCTGATGCAATTATGTTGTTGGATGAGCAAGGCTTTTTTGATTGCAATCAGGCAACTCTAAAGATGCTCGGATATAAAAATAAAAATGAGTTAACTTCTGTACACCCGGCAGACGTGTCACCCGCTTATCAACCGAATGGTGTCG
>JBDRFJ010000028.1:0-8763 GCA_043818915.1 Pseudomonadota bacterium
CGAGGTTACTTGTCGACTTGTCGAAAACATGGTGTCTCGTCAAGTCAGGCGCTTGACCTGCTGTTTGGCGGAAAATTACCGGATTTTCTTCTACAAGAGTAGTATCGTTACGGATTACGCTGATTACGCTGAATAGTTACCAAAAATCTTTGTTTCCATTATCGCTCTATTGCTGCCAAGGTCCTTCAAGATGGCCAGCCCCAATGCATCAATAGCAATTCTATCGGTTCCGGCAAGGATAACATCAGCCCGCTTCTTAGTACCGTGCGCAGGTCCTCCGTCCACAAATACCTCAATCCCGTCGAGCACTATCAGGGATGGTGTGTATGCCTGGTTGATCTCGGCTATCATCTTTCTCATGTTTAAGGAGGCCCCATGGAGTTCTCTCATGTTGCGTTTATGGGTGATGCCAACAGAGAGCTTTAGGGACATAGTGAAGACCCCGCCAAAGCCGTGGGTCTTTAGGCAACACGTTGTGACAATACATTCTGCATCAAGAACCGGTTTGGCCACATCAAACCCATCTCTCCAGTGGCTCTGTTTGGGCCGTACCCTTACCCACTCACCAGGGGGGAGTTCCTCAAAGTTGATGAGTTCCACATCAAGCTTTTCGCAGAGTTCATATATCCCTTTTTCTCTGAGAACACGAGATGTGTCAGGGGGACCGCTCCGCTCCCCGATAGTGATCTTTTTTGCGCCCATCTGCTTTAGGTGGCTTATCAAGTTGGTCAGGGTATCGTTGTGAGTGGAACCGGGGAAGGGGTCTGCTGTGTTAAAATTAGGTTTAAGGAGGACCTCCTTCCCTTTCACAGGGTTTATTGACAGGAGGTCTATAGCTCTCTTTATGCCGGAGGCCCTGTCAGAGCTTCTTGCAAGGGCGACCTTCGTGGCGCTCTCCTCTGTGACCTTCCGCAGAGGTTCTGACGCAAAAGATGATCCGTCTCCCACCATTCCCGCCATGGCCGATACGGCCCCACTTGCGGCGGCTATCATGAATTCTCGCCTATTCATGAGCGATATTCCCTCTCAGTCTTGGGGATAAGATAACCTCAACTCATTTTTGCCGTTGCTTTAGCCCTTTCTTCGGGGGACATTTGCGCCAGATTTTCAACTTCCTTTATATCGAGAGCCAGCCCTTGCGCCACACGCCCTCCGTAATCCGGGTCGGCCTTGTAAAACACTGCGGTCTGGCGCAGCTGTATCCGTTTCTGCGCGCCGCCCAGGTGGTCTACAATATTGCCAACGAGGTGATCCCGATCTTCATTGTTCATAACCCTTCGGTAAAGCTCCCCGGCTTGAAAGAAATCGTCGTTGGGATGGGTATAAGGCTTGCGTGAGGCTTTCCCGGATACCTCGAAAGCCGGCTCACCCGCCGTAGAATCAGGCTTGGGGCCGCCAAAACTGTTCGGGTAGTAGTTGGCACTGCCGCCTCCGTTATCGTCAAAGCGCATGGACCCGTCCCGCTGATAGTTCTTCATAGGACATGCCTTTGCCGAGTTCACCGGCAACAGGTGGTAGTTCGGACCCAGTCGATGACGATGGGTGTCGTGGTAGCTAAAGAGGCGTCCCTGGAGCATTTTGTCCGGCGATGCGGCAATACCGGGAACAAAGTTGGCAGGAGAAAAGGCTGCCTGTTCTACCTCGGCGAAGTAGTTCTCAGGGTTGCGGTCAAGAACAATGCGGCCAACCGGAACAAGCGGGTAATCGCCATGGAACCAGACTTTGGTGATATCAAAGGGGTCGAAGCGATATTCCGCGGCCTGTTCCGGAGTCATGATTTGGACGTAGACTTTCCAGGCCGGATATTCGCCTCGATCGATATTTTGGTACAGGTCACGGGTGGCATGATCGGGGTCGTCGCTTTTCATTCGGGCGGCCTCTTGGCGGGTGAAGTTCCGGATGCCCTGTTCGGTCTCTATCTGATAGTTTACCCAGAAATACTCGCCCTTGTCATTATACCACTTGAAGGTGTGACTGCTGTAACCGTTCATATTACGGTGGGTCCTTGGAGTGCCCCGATCGGAAAAGAGTATCGTTACTTGGTGTATGGACTCAGGCGTAAGAGAGAGAAAGTCCCAAAACATATCCGGGTCCTTTAGATTAGTTGCCGGGTGACGTTTCTGTGTATGTATAAAATCAGCGAACTTAAGCGGATCCCGGATAAAAAATACCGGGGTGTTGTTCCCCACGAGATCGTAATTTCCCTCTTCTGTGTAAAACTTGATAGCGAAACCGCGGGGATCGCGTTCGGCGTCGGCCGACCCCTTTTCGCCCCCGACAGTGGAAAAACGGATGAACAGTTGAGTACGTTTTCCGATCTCGGAGAGAAACCTCGCTTTCGTGTATTTGGTTACATCGTTGGTTACTTCAAAATAGCCATAAGCGCCCGCGCCTTTGGCGTGGACCACCCGCTCGGGTATACGCTCGCGGTCAAAATGGGCCAACTTTTCAAGCAGGTGTACGTCTTGTATCAGAACAGGACCGGGATCCCCCGCGTTCAAGCTGTTCTGGTCATCATCAACCGGTGCGCCAAAGTTGTTGGTCAAGGTTTTTGAGTCACTCATTTTTATCCTCCTTTCTTGTCAAGTTGTTGCCTGATTTTGAGAAAAGCCGGAATGGAAATGACAATATATACGTATTATAAATAGACTTAATAGACTTACGTCTGCGGTTGCTCTGATTGAAAGTGTCAGAAAATGAAGCCAACGGCGAACTGGATGGTAGTAAACTAATATAGAACGGCTGTAAGAAAAGCCGTTTCACAACAAACCGCGCTTATTGTGCCGCGGGGTAGCGCCTATTATGCGTCTAATGGATGTTGTAAACGCTGTAGATGGAACTCGATTATAGATTCCAGGAATCAGGCCATTTGATTAAGAGATTCGGGCAGGGGAAGAGCGACGCGAATATTTATTAAATTACCACGAATCTACCTTGTCGGTCAACGTTTGTTTTTTACACTTTTGTTTTTTATATTATGGTCTTTCGTATACAATGCCCAAAACTTATTGATGTCATTCTTCCGTTATGCCATTATTGTCTCAAAGTAATTGCATAAAAACATGGCCGTTCCCGACTTTCCCCCGACTTCCCTCTGATTGTTATGTTATGTGTTTTTATGTGCTCAAAAAGCCAGTGCCTATCACCTGTTGCCAGAGGTAATCATGTCATGAAAAAAATACTTGCGGTCTCTTTGCTTACCAGTCTTGTTTTCTTCATTGTGTTCACGCCCCGCGCTCAGGGAAAAGAGTTTGATTTCGACCAACCGTTCCGAGAGCCTATGTTCATTTCACACATAACAGAAACAGGGACCATGTATGGTCCTGTTAAGAAAGACGTTTATATTCTTTATCCTGCTGCGCCCAAAGACGGGGCGCTGTTGACGGCCGATGGAGGGGGCGGCTGGTTTATCAACAAGGCTGATTTATTCGGAGGACCTTATTCAAAGCCCCGGGAAGTATGTGCTGCCATCCAAGGACTACCACGGGAGAAGCTCGATTCCAATTCTTTCTATTTTAATTGCGCAGGCCTGAAACCAAAGGCGGAAAAGCCATCGGATGTCGGGCCTGATACGGGAAAACCGGATGAGGAGCCTGCCCCTGCGGTGGAACCTGCTGAAGAGCCTCCTTCGAAAGCAGATGAGGAGAAGAAGCCCAAAGCTTCTGATTGTGACGAGGACCGCCGCGACGAAGAGATCAGTGAGGTCCATAAAATCCAGGATGCTGTTGCCTATGCTGACGAACAATACCAGAGCCAAAAATTAAAACTGGGTATGATGCGCATAGCCGCCGGAAAAAAGAGGGCTAAGATTAAATTTCTTGAGAGCGCGATCAAGGTAGGCGACTACAGCGATGAGATGAAACAAAAGCTGGAAAAACGGGTGGAGCAGTTGCAGGATGAATTATACGAGATACTCAAAGAGCAGGATAATGAGCTCAAGAACGCCTTGTATAACTACGACGACGCCCTTAGCAGCCTGCGCAAGGTGCGCCAGGATTCGAAATGTGACGACGTCAAAAAAGTCCTCGACTCTCTTGAAAAAAAGTATGTGAAGAAACGGGCGCTTGCCGAACTCGAGCTTCTGCTGGCTTCGAGTGATCCTGGGCAGCGGGAGAAATTTCATGCCCTGACCAGAAAATACATTGGCGAGGACAAATACAAGGACGTTGTATATTTGATGCGGGCCCTGGACTACGTTGAGAGTAAGGACCCACGCAGCGCCCTCTATGCCCTCCGCAAGGCCTTCAAAGAGAACCCCGACAACAAAGCTGTCAGGGCTATGCTCGACAAAATAGAATTGGGCTATCTCAGGGCCATAGATGACAAAATCACCGGGGAAGCGGCGGCAATCCGGGCCAAGCTGTGGGGTCATCTCAGTGAGCACGGCGAAGAGGGATTTCTGGGAGCCCTGAAAGACATACTCACCACCGGCGTAACAGCCTCGGCCGGCGCCATCGGGGGAAAACCCCAGTCCCTGGCAGACCTTGCAGCCACTCTGGGAGATGAAGCGCAAGTTCAGCATTCAGGGCTTATTCTCATTATACGGCTGCGCGAAGCAGGGATCCCGCTCAGTGAGATCAAAGGATTTAAAAACGAACAGTTTATTGCAAAGACAAAAGAGCTGTTCAAGTGGAACCTCACCAAGGAGCAGGCCCTGAAGATGCGGTTTACCATCAACATGGCCTTCAAAAATACCGACGTCAATCGTCTTTCGGCGGAAAACAAACAGCAGTTTGATATAGACCGGGGGAAATCTTACTTCAATTCCGATGCCTTTGATGCGACATGGCAGGACTGGATAGGCGATGTGGTCAATATTAAAAACGTAGCAATTATGCTCGGTCCCTCTGCCGTAATCTCATCCGGAGGCAAGCTGGCCATACACGGCTCCAAGCTGGCAAAAGACACTTTAACCGTGAGAGACGCCTTCAGTAATCTCATTCGCCTTCCTGAGCTGGCGGACAAGTTTGCAAAAACAAAGGTCGGACAGGCTTGTATAAGCGAGCTGTTTAAATTCGAGCAGAGCACGGGATTTGTCTCAAAAGTCCTGGCCGAAGCCCTTATCCAGCAGGGCATCATAAAGGCCGGGGAAACACTCGGTGGAAGGGCAGGCGCGCTGGCCGCAGAAGTGATAACCGTTCTCGGAGTCGGAGACATCGACCAGACCTTGAGAATCCTTAAACAGAACGGAGTCACGCCGAAGACGCTTGCCAGCCTAGCCAAAAATCTGCGCAAGGCGGCCGAAGGCGCAGAACAAATCGGCACTGCGAGCAAAAAATATTTTAATCAAATAGACGATGCCCTGGAAGAAAGCGCTAAAAAAGGTGTAATTTCACCTTCCAGCAAAAAAGCAATGAAGCAGAGCCAGGATGAGATTGACCAGCAATTCCTCCTGTTAATGCGGAAGGCCCAGGATGGAGACCTTACGGTAGCTCAGCGCCAGTACCTTGAGCAGATGCGGATGATGAAGGAAGCTTTTGAGGATGCGATGAGCGGCAACCGCGCCGGAGCGAAAGTTGCTAAAAAAACAGTAGAAAACCTCGAAGAACAGTCGCGCAGTGGCATTGGAAGACTTACGAAACAGGCTGATGAGATTGATGGGCTGGCCAAAAGTCTCAAAAATGCTGATCAGAACCTTACGATTAAAAGTGGGCAGAAGCCTAAGGATTTTCAGGATGTAGTCAGAGACCCCGGTCTTGAGGCACCGGGAGTCCCCAAATCTGCCAAGACGCCCAAGGAAATCATTGAAGAAGCCAACACCTACCGTAAGATGAAACTCAAATATAATGACGAGACAAGCATTACAAGTGCTGCGGACAATACCTTGCGCCGTCAGGAGTATGACGAAGCAATTAATGGCTATAATCGTCTTCTCGCCCGAACCGATCTGGACGATACTATTCGCAAACAGATCAGAACCAAGAGTGACCTTGCAAAGCAAACGAAAGACGGCGCTGCACGCCTGAAGCCTGGAGGAGGATCAGAAAGCCCGGCTGTTAAAAGAGTGATGCGAGACTTTGAACCGGATGAGCTGCAGAAGATCTCACGAACTCCGGAATCAAGACTTGTTCCCCTTAAAACGACAGCTGGGGAGACTTCTCTTTCGAAGCCCTACAAGGTCCTATACGAGAATGGCGAAGCCATCGGGGTCTTTAAGCCAACCGTTCCCAGTCAGAGGCCTGGCAACATTGATGTCAAAGGTGAGGTGGTCGCTTCCCGACTAGCCAAGGAGGTAGGGATTAATACCCCGGCGAGTGCACCAATAACAATTGAGATCGGTGGTAAGAAGCAAACAGGTGTTATTGTCCGCTACATCAAAGACGGCGGGGATCTAACAGGCTGTGATGCCGGCATACAGCGCGCCATGAAGAAACAGGTTGCCGAAGACAGGGCAATGTCGGTTTTTCTGGGCGATCCAGACCGGCATTCACGCAATTTCTATGTGACTAAAAGTGGCGAGGTCTTTAACATCGATCACGGCAACGCGGACATTTTCGAGCCATCACACGTAATCGACTGGTCCAAGAACCCCCCAGACGCCGATATTGAGGATATGATCGTAAGGACTATGGATGTTCGTTCCCGAATGCCTGCTGCGGGAGACGCGATAATAGATGGAATTGATAAACAGATAACCTATAAGGACATGGCAGATACTGTCAAAAAAATACAGGCCATGGATGAAACGAAGATACGGGGGCTACTGCAAGGAGTTATGGAACAAGGTGACGAAATGGAACGCGCTGTTCAGTGTCTGATGTTTCGGAAAAAGCACTTGAAAAACGTGCTGCAAAAAAACTTCCCACCTATTCAAGTGAAGCTGTCTATAAACAACTTGAGGCAGACATTGAGGAACGTTTGGGCTTCTTTAGGCGTACGGTTACAGCTGCGGCCTGATCGCATTTTTGTGCCCGCTCTTCAGGGAGGTGCAGCATGAAAAAGAAAATTGTTTTTATGAGTGTTACTTCTTTGATTCTCGGCCTCCTCCTTTCTCCCATGCTTCAGGCTGATATAAATGACGGGTGCGTTGAACGGCTAAAAGACCTGGGGCGAAAATGCCTGCGTTATGCCGAGAAACACAACGGCCGCATGCCCGGATCTCTTTCAGAACTCTATTATCGGGCATATATAAATGACCTGGACTCTTTCATCTGCCCCGAAAATCCCACTGAAATCGAGCACCGCACCGAGATCGATGGAAAAGCAGCGTATATCCTCTCTCCGGAAGCAAGCGGCGCAGGGTTAAGGCCCGTTGTACAGGATAGATCAGCTGATAACCACGGTGGTAAAGGCATTTATGTCTTTTACAGCGACGGGTCTTTGCGCTGGAAGCCCTCGGAAACGGTTGCAACAGCAACTCCGGAACCAATAGACACAACGCTTGACAATGTGAAGGGTACAGGGCTGTCTGACGAGGATTCCGGCACTGCCGAATTAGTTACTGCAGACATGCCGGACCTTGCGCAGGCTTCTGAGGCTTGGGCCAGGGAGTGGAAGGTTCT
This sequence comes from Pseudomonadota bacterium, assembly GCA_043818915.1. Classification (GTDB taxonomy): domain Bacteria; phylum Desulfobacterota; class Desulfobacteria; order Desulfobacterales. The sequence continues at coordinate 7,503 of JBDRFJ010000028.1, forward strand.
GAGTACAGCCAAAAACTTTGCCGGGGGCGGCCGGCCGGGTTTTTACGCTAAAGCCGTGAGAATCGGCGATGCCATTCCCAATCCGGGACGAAAGGGCGTTTTATATCTTCATCCCACGACCCAACAGGAGCCAGCCAGGATTGCAAGGCGCGTTACACTCACCGGCCCTAAACCAACCTTAAAGATGGGGGTCTCCGGCAATTGGAATCTAGGTGCTGACTGGGTCTTACTGATCAAGATTAATGGACAGCCACTGGCAAGGGAGAAGATGATTGCGGGCATGCAAGGATGGCAGGATCTGACCTTTGATTTGTCAGCTTTTTCCGGTCAAACTGTCTTTATTGAAATAGAGGCAAGAGCAAACAACTGGTTTTACGAGTATGCCTTTTTCGACTATATTAGTATCGATTAACAATTGACGAATTCGTAAGAAGTCAAAGCGCCAACAAAGAAGACCCACATTGAGACCTGTACATAACTGCCATTTCCCCTCACAATACCCCTTCTTGGCCCATAATAAGGAAAAAGCCTTCAGAATAGGTGGGGGGAGGCAGACGCCGGTCTGCCGCAGTATTACTCTTGGGGTGCGAGTAAGTCAAATGAGCTGCCGAGTTTGCGGACCAGGTTCAGAAAATGTTTGGGCAAGGGAATTTCTCGTTCAACAAGCAGGATATCAAGTTCTTTCGCCCGGGTAAGGAGCGATGAGCTGTCTACACCTTCTTGATAGTCGCAGATAACCTGAACACGCAGGGCGTCGGTTAGAGGGATACACAGTTCCTTGAACTCGGTCGCAATATTGTTGATCTCTTCTTCTATTTGCAGCTTGTTTTCTTCCGCAAATGTTGCAAAAGATCCCTTCGTGTTGGGTGCAGCAAACAACTCATTGATGATTGCCCCGGACAATTTACTTACATATGATGGCTCGCGGTCACTATATTGTTGGGAGAGATGGGCCTTAAGACGTTTAAAAAAAACCATTTTAATGATGTCAACACCCTCTCTCATGATGGGGACCAATTTACTCTCAAATTCCATGCTAACTCTCCAGTCTTTTTGGTGCTGTCAAACTATGTTGTGGTATATTAAACAAGAATAACTTTAGGGTCAACACCTTATATTACACCCGTAACTCCGATATTGAGCAAAAAAACAAAGGGAAAAGAATTGAAAAAACCTCGTTGATTCAGTATGATAAGTTCGACAAAAAACAAAAAATACTGTAACCAACGAGGTTAAAAGAAATGATACGACAAACCGTTCT
>JBDRFJ010000029.1:0-5509 GCA_043818915.1 Pseudomonadota bacterium
TTATTGAGTTCTATCGAGGTACTGAGATGAGCAAATCGGGATCTATTAGGGAACTTGCTGATGCTTTGAAGGAGTTGTTCCAGGCCAAGCGAGGGGAATTCCGGCTTGATGACCTGATCGAGGTGTGTCGGGTATTCGGCCAAGGGTATATAGCGGATGTGAGCCAGAAGTATCTCAAGAGGATAGTTTTATAAATAATAAAAAGAAGGCCCCTTCCTTGAAAAAATGAACTACCCGGTAATAGTAACGGGGGAATAATGACGGGAGTTACCATTGGTAAGAATTCAATCATCGGAGCTTTCAGTTTCGTTAACAAAAATATCCCTGACAATGTTTTAATTTGAAAGGCTTAAAAAGCTTTGGACGGGTGTGATGAAAGACATCGTAGATTCTTTTGTTGAACAATTAAAAGAACGTTTTGGCAATAGGATATTGGGTGCCTATCTATTCGGGAGCGTAGCTAAGGGTATTGCTACCTCAGAGAGCGATATCGATGTGTTGATCGTCTATTTGGATATGAATGAGCGTGACCTTCTGGAAGCCGCAAGTGAGATAAGCTTTAGGCTTGCCTGTGAAGAGGGAAAATTGATCGAAACTGTTGCGATGTCAAAACTGGAATTTGAACAATCGTTAGGACATTCCCCTTTTCTTTGGGAAGTCTTAAAGTTTGGAAAACCTATCTTTACAACCTTAACGGGTACAGAATGGAAGTTGGATTTCACTGATTATCTTGAGCTGGCGGAAGAATACCTTAATTATGCAAGAGATGCTTTAGCCCAGGGTAAGCTTCGCTTGGCAATTGATAGTGGATACAACTCTTGTGAGCTTTTGGTTAAGGCACTGATCATCGGTGCAGGAGCCTCCCTTTCTTCTTCTCACGGAGGAATTGTGACCCAGTTTGGAAAGCTTTTTGTTCTAACCGGAGAATTACCTCAGGAGTTGGGTCAAAGTCTCAATCTGTCTTTAGAATTGCGTGCCAAAGCACGATACAAACTAAAAACCGACTTGAGTCCAACAGATGCAGAAGTGGTGGTGGGTCTTGCCGGAGAATTATTTAAGGCTGCACGGCAACGGCTTGCGGGGGGGCCTTAAAATAGGGACACTTTCCTATCCCGAGAGACCTTTTGCCGCTTTTGTTTTGCGAAAGAGGATTCCATCTTCGATGTAGCCTGCCGTCACCCGGAGTCTCTGAAACTATAGAGGATTGAATCTTGGATAGCCGCTTAAACCCTCCTGACTTAATTCAAACGATGGGGGGTAGGGGGGGGAGGCGCCGAATAAGAGAAACTTGGTAACCGGCAGGCAATAAAGGCTTGTGGAACCCTGTTCTATTCTTTTTTCAACATCGTTGGTCAGAAGCATACAGGGGACCGGCGTCTCCGGTCTCATTTGGGAAAAACCCTGGATCTCCCGGGGAGGGATGGTTGTTTCGTTTTCGTCTGCGTACCAGACCTGGATCAGGGCCTCCATGGTGATTCCTTTCCTGAGGATAAAATCCACCTCTCCATCGTTCATACCAAAGGACAGGTCGTCAAATTCCCTTCTTAAGTGGGTAAAGATCATGTTTTCCACCAGCCTTCCCCAATCCCGGGAAAAAGGCAGGGCCACGCGGTTTCGTAACCCCGTGTCTACGGCATAAATCTTAAATCCCGACCGTTGGTCCGTCTTGAGGGACGGGGTAAATCGGCGTAAGGCAAAAAGGAGATAACTTTCCAGGATCACTGAAAGGTAATGCTGAACCTTGTCCTGGGATATGGAGAAGTTGTTCTTAAGCTTGTTGATGGAGGTGATATTCCCCACATTGGCCAGGAGGTAAAGGACCAAATTCCTCAGGGTCAGAACATCACGGATAGCCCCCCGGGCCGCCAGATCCCGGTAAAGGATGTCCTCAAAGTAATTTTTAAGAAGTAGTTCCTTTTCTTCTTCCTCTTTTTTCAGCGCCACTTCCGGGAAGCCGCCATATTGCAAATAGTCATAAAAAAACTTGCGGATCGGCGCCAGATGAAGGTAATATTCCTGTTCCTTGGATACGGTCAACCCTTGAAAACGGAGATATTCACGGAAAGATAGGGGAAATACCTCAAGCGAGACTTGCCGGCCGGTCAGTTTTGTGCCGATTTCAGGGCTGAGAAGCAGGGAGGAAGAACCGGTCAGGAAAATTTTCATATTCTCCGATTCCTGTCGACCCCTGATCCAAGTTTCCCAGGAAGGAATGTTCTGAATCTCATCAAGAAAGAGATAGCAACGCGCGGTAGGCTGGACACGTTCCCGGTAGGTCCGGTAGACGCGCTCCAGGAGGTCGATGGAGTATTCAGATGAAAAAAGGGGTTCTTCCAGGTTTACCAGCAAGATTTCGGTTGGTTTGACGCCGCTTTGAAGCAGCGCCTGAATGATTTGAGCCATCAGGGTTGACTTCCCGCTTCTACGAACTCCTTTAAGGACTATTATTTCTTTAGATTCCCGCTGCCGGAGACAAGTGCTTAGGAGTTCCCGCTCAATCCCAGCCGAGATTCTGCCTGTGGCCCAAAACTTGTTCTGAAAGTTTAGTATTTTAAGGATGTTATCGGTATTCATGGTATTGCCATCAGATATATCAGTAGAATGGTATAAAATTATCATAGATATATCGGTAAGTCAAGAAAAAATAACTTGGCCGAATCAGAGAAAACGGAATCGGCAATAGATAATATTATTTCCTTCGCAGAGAAACGGTGAAGAGGCTTGATCATTACTTTTCTATACAGGGCGAATCAAGGATCCCAATCCTGGGAGCATACAAAAGACGAATTTTGATAGGTAATCTATGATTCCGCGTCGATTTTTTTGGCTTTTTGATTTTTTGACGATTAGCGCCGCTTTTTTGGCTGCTTATTCTTTCTTCCCGGGCATCCAACACCTTCTGGCTATGACACTCCTTAAATGGATACCCGGGACCGAGACGATTGCAGCGCCTGGAGGGTGGAGTGGTCAGTTACCCCCACTCCTCGATTTGTTGTGGATATTCTTAACAATAACACCCACCTCCTTGATAGCTTTGGGAGTGATGGGCAATCATCAACCACTCCTTTATCAATCACGCGCCAGGATATTAACGGGAGGCTTTCTTGCTCCCCTTTTTGGGTTATGCTTGGTCACCTTGGCGCTTTACGCGCTTAAAAGCCTGGGATGGAGTCGTTTGTTCATATTTTCTTTCACTTTGCTGACCATGATCAGCTTGGGTTTTTATCGACTCGTTCTTCGTCGATACTACATGGTCCAACAAAGAACAGGCCACTATGCTAAGAATATCTTGCTCATAGGTCAATCCGCTTCGATTGAATGGATGGCCAGGTATTTCGCTGAAAATGTCTATGTTCAGGACTATCCTCCTCCTCTGCGGACTCGAACGATCCCGCACCGAGCGGGAGAGTGGGCGAGAGACAATCCGCGGTATCTGCGGTGAAAAAACTTCTTTTTCTACAGGGATGGGCGCAGATTAATGGCCGCGACGATATTCCGATTCCGAAAAAAATGGAATTTGGAAAAACCAGGGACTGCGCCCTATTTTTTTCTTGAAAGTCGATCATTCGTGATGTATAATGCACAATAATTAATATAATTGTGCATTATGGGCCGAGTATGTTAAGAGATATCGTCCTCGTTCAAAAAAGGGAGATTGAAAGCCGCCTGCAGGAGACCTATGTGGTGCGGAAAATATCCAAGACTCCGGATCTTCAAGATGATCTGATCAAGGTCATCACCGGTCCGAGACGATCGGGTAAATCCTTCTACGCCGTTCATCTGCTGCAACAGACAGGTTCATTCGGCTATGTCAATTTTGATGATGAGCAACTGACGACGATCAGCAACTATGATCAGATCGTCAGCGCCGTCAACGGCGTTTACGGCAATCCGCGCTATCTGCTTCTTGACGAAATCCAGAATCTGCCCCGGTGGGAGCTATTTGTCAATCGCCTGCAGCGGCAGGGATTCCGCCTTGTCATTACGGGAAGTAACGCCAACCTCCTTAGCTCGGAGCTGGCCTCGCATCTGACGGGCAGGCACACCGTTATTGTCCTTTTCCCCTTTTCCTTCGCAGAATACCTGGCGGCATCCGGCGCGGAACGGACGGCGGTCGAGACGGCTGCCGCTCTCGAAATGTATGCGGAGCAGGGGGGATACCCGGAACCGCTGCTCAAGAATATCGACCGGCGGGACTATTTGCGCACCCTGATGCAATCCATCCTGTACAAGGACATCATCCATCGGTTCCGGATCAGGTCGGTGCAGGGGATGGACGATCTGGCTCGGTATCTGATGTCCAATATTGCCCGGGAGTACTCATTCAATACCCTGTCCAAAGTGACCCGCTGCAGCAGCGTTCATACCGTCGAGAAATATGTCCGCCATCTTCAGGAGGCGTTCCTGTTCTTTCCGCTGAATCGGTTCTCGTATAAGGTGAAAACACAGGCAAGCCATAACAAGAAAATATACTGTACGGATAACGGTCTGACGGCGTCCGTGGGATTTCGTTTCAGTGCGGACCGCGGGGCGCTGTATGAAAATCTGGTTGCCGTTTCCCTCCGGCAAAGGGAAATCGCCGGCGATGTTTCCGTTTTCTACTGGAAGAATCAGCAGCAGGAAGAGGTTGATTTTGTTGTCAAGGATGGTTTGCATATTACTCAGTTAATTCAGGTATGTACAGACATTTCGAATCCGAAAACACTGAAGAGGGAAATGCGCGCCCTGGTAAAGGCCTCTCAGGAATTGAATTGCGAGGAACTGCTTATTCTCAACAGTCAGGAAGACCGGACGGAAACGATCACCTGGCAGAATGTAGAACGACAAATCCGACTCATGCCTCTGTGGCGCTGGCTTATAGAAAACCAGGGACAGCACCCCCGTATTATTTGAACGGATCGTCTTGAATGCGCGGGGTGCCGATGGTCAACCATTGGGAACCGTGTTACGTCTGGGGGCGGTTTATGGTTCCCGCATCAAGGGGAATTATGAGCGGTTGACACAATCCTTGGCGCGGAATCGTTTTATCCCTTGACAATTCTTTTCTTGTTGACTGAATTTTTCAGTCAACAAGTACCTTGTGTCGATTTGCCTCTCGCTTGGGTCTCGTATCTGAAGTTTAAGGGGAACACTGCTGCGGGTTTGATCTGAAATCTGGATGGCGTGAGACCGTTGAAGACGCAACGGTGAGTTGAAGTGTTGAAACTCGATTGAGTTTATCTGAAGGCCTTCGCCGTGAAGTCGTCTGGTATCGAACCCAAAAATCCTATATTCGCAGAAAGTGAACTTTTTAGTTTATTATGCCTCCTGACTTAATTTTTAAGTCAAATTCTCCAAAACATTATTTGAATTTAACAAGATTGGCCAGATAGACCAAACAAACCCATAAGGTCCGAATAGGCGATTCACTCCGCTAACAACAATGAAACGGACTCAATCAATATAGATAAGATCAACCAAATCTAACGGGAGATAGAAGCTGCTTGGAGAGGGTGTATACCTTCAATCT
>JBDRFJ010000030.1:0-8819 GCA_043818915.1 Pseudomonadota bacterium
ACCGCATCCGGCAGCGGGTGTTGGAAGACATTTACGGCGTGCATCCCATGGCACTGGCGTGCCTGCTGAAGCTTTCCTCTGAAATCGGCTCGGATGTCCGCAGCACGTTCACCTTTTTTTCGGGCGATGTGGGCGGCGAAACCGGCTCTTATGCGGAGTTTATCGAGAACGCCGAAATGACGGTGGGTGGCGGCAAGCTGAATCTGTATACGGTAGATCGCCTGTTCACGTTTTTCCAAAGGGAACTGTCCCAGAAGAACCCGGAGCTGCGTGAAGGGCAGCGGCAGTCTGTCAACGGCTACTACGCCAGCCTGGACGCTTTGCGTAAGGCCACCGAAGGGGGACTTTTCGGTCTTCAGGAGGATGAGCGCATACGGGTGCTCAGGGCGATCCTGATCTACCAGCTCTGCCAGATTCCGACGAGCTTGGAAAACCTTCAGTTTGGTTTGTACTGCCTGAGCCCATCTGAAAAAACCGAGGTCAAGGGTTGCTTGAATGACCTGGTCAAGAAGGGTGCGGTATTCTTCCGGCAGCAATCAAAAACCTATGAATTGGCTGCAAGCACCGGCGAAGACCCCTACGATCTGATCGAGCGGTACATTGCTGACACAAAATTGCATCCAGCGGACATGGTGGCAGCGTTCTTGGAGGAAGCTGGCGGGAAGCGTCTTTCGGATTTCGCAGAAGCCAAAGGATACAACCTGCCTTTTGGGGAAGACAAACGCTTTCGAACCCGTTTCGTGCGCGCCAAAGACCTTGGGGATGCGCTGTGGGATGACATCCGCACTGAGTATGAAGAAAATCGCAACAAACCTTCCCAAGGTTTTGAGGGAACCCTAATCTACGCTCTCTGTGAGGACGAAGCCGAGGTCAATGTGGCAAGAAAAGCGGCCAAGACCATCACCGACGCGAATGTAGCCCTGGCCGTGCCACACGCCCCGCAGCCATTTACTGAAACACTGTTGCGGGTGAAGGCGTGCCGCCATTACCTGCCACCCAACGAAGCGGAAAAAATAAGCGCACAGACTGAGTCAAGGTTTCGAGACATTCTAACTAACCCTGAAGATGGGTACCTTCCGACCGTTGAACGAGTGTTTCGAGACATTGAGGAGGGCAGCGGGGCCTGTTGGTATGGGCAGGCTGGGAAGGTTCTGGTGGACAAGCCCAAGCAGTCGCACAAACCTGCGGACATGTTGTGTGAAGAACTATTCAAGAAACGCTGCCACATAAAGCATCCGGACTTGAATCTTTGCCATGACGAGAAGTGGCGCACTGGAAGGAACACCGCACTCAAGCAGGCCGTGGCCGTCTTGCTGGAGGCCGAAAAGGTCATGATTGACAACGGCAACCCTGACAATCACGGAGAAAAGAGATATATAGAGAAAGTCCTTCTGAAAGGCGCAGGTGCCCTAAAGAAAACCGGTTCAGAGGGTGTCGTTTCCTATTTCGCATGCGAAACCGATCCTGCCAAGATTCACGATGATTTTCCGGTTTTCAAAAAACTCTGTGATCGGCTGGCGAACCTCAACCCTGGAGAAGCCTTCTCGGTGGGAGCTTTTCTTGTGGAAGCCCGGAATGCACCTTACGGCGTTGGGGGTGGGCCGCTCATGCTGGCGCTGGCCCACGTCATTCGAGCGTATGGCGAGCGGCTGATCGTGTACAAAGACTCCACCGGGATGGTGGAGCAGGCCCTTCGGTCCTATGACGATCTGGTCAAGATTGTCTCTGACCCGGCGGCCAAGACGGTGTTTGTGGTCCGGGATATTTCGAAAGCCCAGATGAGCCTCATTGATCTGGTTGCCAAGGCGGTTGATGCGCCACCGCTGAAACACGGTGAAATCAGGTCGCTCAACTCAGCCTTTGAAACGCTCAAGACGTGGTGGAACGGTTTGCCATCTGTGGCCAAGGCCGTCAGCCTCTACGAAAAGAACCGGCAGAGTCGTTTGAGCGAATTCAAGAACCTGATGGACAGTCTGACCGGCAGCGTGGATCGATTCGATTTCATGCTTGAGCAATTACCTGCAGTTTACAGTGGTGGTCCAGTTGGAGATGCCCTCACAGAGAAGGACGCCAAGACAATCGGGGAAGCCTTTGCAGAGGATGTCAAGTTGTTCAACTCGGGCGAACAAGTGGCGCAGGGACAGGTGGCGCAGGCGATTTGTGAGATATACGGTGCAAAGGGCGACATGATCGAGTGTGGAAACGTGGTAGGCAGATGGTATGAGAACTTGAACCCGAGCCAGCGCGACCCTCACAAGTGCGACCACGAAGATGCCGCCCACTTTCTGGCCCGGATGGCCGATCAATCTAGTAACTTCAACACGAAGATCGTCAAGCTACTGCCCAAGGACTACGGGTTTGGTGCGGTCTCGGAATGGACTTCGCTTCACATTAAGGATTTCGCGGCCAAGCTGAAGCAGGCCAAGGCCGAGATCGACAAAGCCAAGCCGGAAGTCTACATGCCGGCTGTCGATGAAGGTGTGCATGAGATCCGTGAGTCCCAGAAGATGTATGTTGAAATCCCAAAGGGGGCTGCCCGATTGGTGTACACCCTGGACGGAAACGACCCCCGGCATTCGGAGAGCGCTCAGAAAACTGAAAATAGCCTCGACCTCGCCAGCCTCCTCAAGGGGCGGCCCAATGTGAAGGTGAAAATTCGGGCGGTGGACCAGGATGGTAATGTCAGTGACCCCGTCAGCATTGAGCTCGTCAGCAAGGAAAGAAAATATGAGATACAGGTAGAAAAGGACCTTTTCGGTGCAAAAGCAATTTTCAAATGGCCGGATGACACGGGGGGTTTAGTGGCCGCCTTAAAATCCGTAATCAGCTATGGCGTGAAAAGAAACTTGTTGAGTGCGGACAACGCGAAGAAGATAGAGGCCCTCTTGAGCGACTTGGGCAAGGAGAAATGAGGAGCCAGCATTGACTGTGTACAAGAAAGACGAGGTATCCATCAGTTATATCGGCGATCTGACACACACTCCGCCTGACGGTGTTCTTCTGGTGGAGCAAGACGCAGATTATGTTCGGGCCTGCCGCGAATTGTCCCACCGCGGGAAATCCGATACCCCCTTAGAGCTGTGGGTGCGATCAAAAAACCACGAATACTGGCTGCGAGATTTCACTGAACAGATTGGCTGTCCCTCCATAATCCAGCCAAAAACAGCCCGTTTGCTGCTAGAGGAAAAGTGGAACGTTGACCTTCCCGAATGGCTGACTGATGCCGAGGTTCTGGTCCACCACCTATTGGGGATTGAAGTAGATTCTCTGAACCGGATGCGTTTTGAAACGCGTTTTTTGGCCCACTTCCTGGGGAGCGCTTTTAAGCCGGATGTCCTCAGTACCGCAGATCTCGTTCCTGTAATCAAGGCGCTTGTCAGTGATGACGCAAAAACATTATTCAAGGAACATCCTTTGCTGGGCCGCTGTCTGAAGACCAGATGCGAAGAGTGGGCGGTGAGCGGTAGCGAGACGTGGGTAAAAGAGGTCTGCAAACGGCTTCCTGAAGAATTTGCACAAGTTTGGCAGTGGCTCAGTCTATGGTCGGGTCTGCATGGCTACCCCGGTAAGCTGCTGGAATATGTGCTGGCCCCTGAACAGGTTCTGTTTGTCCGCAAGATTCCCCCTGAAGCGGTCAGCGATTTGCCCTTGGAATCCACGGCACGGGAGCAGATGCTCACCCAGATTGAGTTTCTCTTTAAACAAATAGGGGCGCAAGTTACATCAGGTGATGAGTTCAAGAAGGTCGTGCAATGTACATCAGGGAGGGTTTCCCAAGAATACCAGTTTGTCTCAGGTCTTCTCAGGAGTGAGCAGTTTTCACCGACCCAAGCGGACATTCAAGCGGTGCGGGCAAAATTCAAGTCTTGTCCAGGTGTGAGCGAAAACCATCTGAACTCCCTTGTCTACTGTGTCAGACCCAGCCGTCCGACCCTGCTTGGGCTGGAAGAGGAATGGAATGATGCACAGTGGATTCGGTGGACAACCGAGGAATACATACCCTACCGCACCTGGCAGGTGCACAATGGCTATTATGACGAAGAAGTGGAGCAAACTGTAGCGCGCTTTTCCGATTGGTACACCAGCGAATATGCATCTGTTCACAAGGATCCCGACCTCAGTCTGGCGTACTGCCTGATGGGCCTCTCATCGAGCACTTCAGAAGGCGAACTCACAATCATATTGCTTGTTGACTGCCTCTCTTTAGCCTTTGTGGAGCTTCTGGAGGATGCACTTCGTAATGTGGGGTTCAGCCGCTATGAGTTAAACTACCGATTCGCCGGGCTGCCGACTACTACGGAATTCAATAAAACGGCTCTTCTAAGTGGGGAGTGGCAAGACAAAGTGGGAACCTACGAGGCTGTTCTCAAAACGCGGTCCGCCTCCGACTGGAAAGGCAAGGATGTCGCATACGTGAGCAATTTGAAATCTTTTTCGGAAATGGCGGCCCCGCAAGAGGCGACCATCGTTGTCCTCAACTTTGTAGACGGAGATGATCTCTTGCACTCAGACGTGGAATCCAAGAACACCACGCATGAGGATGAGCTGCGTCGCCTTTTTTCGCGCATGGCTGAAGCCGTAAACAGATTGTCACAGGACTGGGAAGGACCAAGGGAGCACTTCAGTGTTTACGTTGTGACCGACCACGGTGCCTGTCGTATCCTCGAAGAAGAAAAACGGACTTTTGATTCTGAGGTCGTCAATAGGTTGTTTGCCAATGAAAAACACCGGTTTTCGGCCGTACCCGAGGATCAGATGGGCGAGATACCCGAAAACCTGTGGGCGATAGGGCATCGGTTCAAGCGGCCGTTTGCTTCGGAAAAGACGACCTATTTTTTGCCCAGAGGACACAACACTGTTCGCTATGCCGGCAGCGTGAAAGGTTACATGCACGGCGGCGCTACACCTGAAGAGGTTATCGTTCCGACAGCATTGTACAGATTGGTGAAGGTGGCCTGGAAAAAGCCTGCGGCGCGTTTCCTCAACCTGGATCTGGCGAGAGAGAGCGGCCGAGCCAAATTCTACGTTCAACGCGTTGTGATGCTGGAAATTGAAATTCAGAACCCAAACGCCACCGACATCCGCATTCTCCGGGCATCCGTCATGTCGCCTGAAGCCGACCTCAAGAGCTGTGAAATTGTGACCATACCCGGAGAGGGCGTAAGGCCCCTCAAAATGAACTGCTATTTCAAGAAGGCCGCATTAGGGGAAAAAATCCTGGAGATAGAGATTGCATATGAGATTGCCGGCGAACATCACACACTCCCCATTACGCTTGAAAGTGAGTTCAAATCAGCCATGTCGAGCGGGTTCAGCCTGAAAGACCTTTAATGGAGGCAGGAATACAAAATGATGTCATTCGAACAGAAAGCAAGAGACTACTACGGCGAGGTTGTCATCAACAAAGGTCTCATGGGAAAGGCTGGCTTTGGCGCTCGGGCAATCCCCGTGTATGTTGGTGAGTGGATCGTCAGCCAATTCATGGACGGAGACAGCCTCACGGAAGACGGCAGAAACGAGATTGTGAACACTGTGTCAAGATTCATGCCGCAAAAGGCCGACAAGAATTCGATACTGAATCGCCTGATGGAGCAGGAAGAGGTTCGGATTCTGGATGATTTCCGCGTCAATGTAAACTTGGAGCGCCACACCCATGATCTCGGAATCCCACTTCTGGATGTCAGCAACGGGATGGTGCAAAAGGATATCATCGACAAAAACCCTATGCTCCTCAAAACTGGTATGTGGGGCCTGGGGACACTACGCTATGTGCCTCCCGACGGCGAGGACGTGAAGAAGGGCCAGATTTGGATGGTCGATTTCAAGGCGTTCCAGACACCTGGGATCGATTTGGACTATTTCCGTGGATCGCGCAAGCATTTCAACATCGACGAGTGGATAGACCTCTTGGTTTCGAGTTGTCAATTCAACCCCGATGTTCACCGCCTTGCGCAAAAACTCTTGCTCCTCAGCCGGATCATTCCCTTAATTGAACCGAGGGTCAATATCGCGGAACTGGCCCCAAAAGGGACTGGAAAGTCCTTCGTGTTTGACAATATCAGCCGTTATGCAGCCGTAATACCCGGTGGGAAGCTCTCAGCTGCAGCCCTGTTTTTCAACAGCAACACAAAGAGGATAGGCCTGATTCCACGGTACGACGTCGTCGTAGTCGATGAAATCCAAAAGATCCAGACTGATGCTTCCGGCGAGGCGATGGCGGCCCTTAAGATGTACCTGGAAAGCGGAAGATACCGCAGAGCAACTGGAGACTTGGGAACCTCTGAGTCCGGCTTTGTCATGCTCGGCAATATCACGATGGGCCTCAATAGATTGCCACTGTATGAAAGCGATGGAATATTCAAGGAGCTACCGCCCGCACTTCAGGAATCCGCATTTATAGACCGTATTCACGGGCTGATTGAAGGCTGGTTCATGCCGCGTGTGTCTCGGAACACCCCATCAAGGTCCCTCGGATTCAAGGGAGATTTCTTTAGCGAGGTCCTGCATGAACTGCGTGTCGATCTGAAATACGCGGACTATGTGTCACAGAGCCTTCACCTGCCTCAATCTGAAGACATGAGGGATAATAAAGCCATCTCAAGGCTGGCCGAAGGATTTTTAAAATTGCTGTTCCCTGATCTCAATCTAAGTGAGAATGAGTTCGTTTCATATTGCGTAAATCCTGCGGTTCGCATGCGCCAACAGATCCGTGATGAGTTGTCCAAGATCGACCAGGAATACAAATGGATAACGATAAAGAGTCAGATTCCTGATGAATTCCAACTTTCCCATCCAGATGAGCGCCCCGATCCGGAAGAAGAAACCAAAAAGGCTGATCCTTTGTCGCCGGAGCGGACTCCCGAAGAAAAAACACTGGACATTGTCGAGGGGCAAAGTGGTATTTCATATGAAAAGCTTTTCCTCCCCTATCTGCGGGGCGCTAAATCTATTAAGATTTGCGATCCATACATCCGTTTACAGTACCAAATTTACAACCTAATGAATTTCTGCGAAATTCTAGAGCCTATGGAAAACACGCTGAGCCTCGACCTGGTGACAGGGTGTGATGCCTATCAGGAAGTGGAACTTAGAGGCAAACTTGATGATCTGAAAACAGGATTAAGCAGAGATCATATTGAGTTCAATTACACCTTCGACAACAATCTCCATGATCGTTGGATAGAAACGGACACTGGATGGAGGATCATCCTAGGTCGTGGGTTGGACATTTTCCAAAAGCCGGATGACAAATTCACCTTGGGATTTTTAGATCAAAGAAAGCGGAAATGTAAGGCAACAACAATCGCTTATACACGGGTGAAATAAGGCATTGCAAGAGAGTTAAGGTCAGGTTTCAACAATCAACAAATGTGGTAAATCACGAACTGCTATCGGAAGAAAGTGGTCCATAAGAAAGTAAATAACTCTGGAATTAAGGGGAGTCACTAAGGATTAGAAATTTCACATTCGCAGGGCTAAGATGATAAAGACACACGCGAGGCTGTTCTCCAAACTGCGGACTGACAGGGGGCGCCACCGTTCTGTGGATGGAGTCGGACCAAATTGGGGCAGGGGTCGGGCCATGATAACTGCCAAGGTATATGGGGAAACTAACTCAAAATAGTATCATTTTTGCCCTTACATCGCCCTTTTTACCGGCAATAAGGGGTAGTATAAGGACGCGGGTCCATATTTTCATGCTTTTTTCATGGCCAGTTCGAAAAGGGGGAAAAGTGGACAGCGTTTCCTAACGATGTCAACCCATCTCAGCCTTTGTTCATTTCGGATATCAATTACAGATCACAGCCCCACCCAAACCTGAGATAAGAGAATAATACACCATAGAAATCATGGGATTTGAAACCAGAGGTATCTTGCCGAAATTGTCGGAAATACCAAATTTGGTAAAACCGAACTTTGCTATCCCAGGGCCATTTGACAGAAATAGCCGGGATCATAGCCGTTCAGCCCCCAGCCGCGCCTCGCAAGCCCGGGTCGGCAAAAGGGAAATTCAAAGTTATCGAGGGCTTCGAGCAATGAATCTGCTTCTGGATGCTCTGGTTAAGAACCGCATCGAGTCGTTGCCCATCACCGATCTCCACGCCCTTCGCGCTGGACAACTCCCCCGCCATCATCGAGACCCATTTGACCGCATGCTGATCGCGCAAGCTCAAGTGGAATCTTTGGCATTGCTCTCGAATGATCCGCAGTGCAGCCGTTACGAGCTTAGGGTAATCTGGTGAGTCCCCGGTTTCGTCCCGCTTAAGCGTGATGGGCATTTTCCATCAGCCTCCAAATAGCCAGTAATCCGACAGGCTGCCAGGACGCTTCTCTTGCTCTATGGGATACATAAAAAGAGATGCGTTAGAGAATCAATGAGAGATTTTCGTTGACCATCGTAGCTCATTTCCATTAATAAATTAAGACCGGTTCAACCTCTTTCCTTTCAAAAGGATTTTTGTGCCAGTTCAGCCACTAAGACACGAAGGCGCAAAGAAGGAATGTGATGGATGGTATCAAGAGGATTATTATATAAGGATCATCTCCAAATTAGTCCACCCTCCGCAGTAGCCTGCTACGGAGGACGGGTTGATCGATGATAAGGATTCGAGTGAAAGGCTTAAGTAGAGGGTTCAAGAGTTCGGGGGTTCGGGGGTTCGGGGGTTCGAGTGAAAGGTCGGAGAAGAATCATATCTTATTGATCAGGCTTGCCGCATAACCCGCGCCGAATCCGTTGTCGATGTTCACCACAGTGACACCGGATGCACATGAATTGAGCATCCCCAGCAGGGCGGCGACCCCTTGGAAGCTTGCCCCGT
>JBDRFJ010000031.1:0-7827 GCA_043818915.1 Pseudomonadota bacterium
TCTACCAGGCTTTGATAAATTGCAAATGGGCCTACCCCGGAAGAAATGTTCCCACAATTACCCGAATAATCAACAAAGGCTCGTGTTATCCCAACTTGGCCAAAGGTATAGTCTACGTCCGCATCCGGACGTGTTGAACGAGCAACTATTGCCAACTTACTGGTCAAAAGATCAGAACCTCCCAGACCATCAATTTGCCGAATGTCAGGGCTCCCAAAAATGGCAAGAATTGTTTTATCTCTCATTTCTGCATCTTGAGGGAGCTCGTTTCTAAGTATATATATTCCTTTACTTGTTCCTCCGCGCATGATGGTGCAACGAAATCTCTCCTGCTGTCTCATTTCTCTACCCCCGCTTTTTATCCTACCGTCGATATGGGAAATTGAAGTCGATGAGCCGCTACATAAACGCGACGGTCCCCTGCGTCCCATCGACTTTTAGCATATCGCCGCTCTTTATTTTCCTGAACACATCACCCGGCAGCGAGTCTACCGTCGGGATTCCACCCATGATGACCGCCCCCACTAAAATAGTATCTGCACTCTGGACAACGATGGCATTCGGACCTTTTCGGTTGACCGCCAACCGGATAATGATCCACATACCGCCGGCAGATCCCTTGAGTGCAGGAAGCACAAGTATTCTCCCCTGCATTTGCGCCCCATAGAGGTCATGCCCAACTTCCGTTATGATGCCGGTCTCCAGATCTACGCCGCCCCAAAAAGAAATTCCCTGTTTAGCCACCAGGGCTTTGCCCTCTGCAAAACCGGCGCATATGCTTCTTCCTTGAAATATTTCTGGCTTCATTCGTTTCCCTTTATAATTTACAGCAGCCTGCAAACATTTTTCAGTGCCATAACCCGGATCCTGAAAAAAGGCTTCTTCTGCTTTTATTGGGTTCAGTTTACGAGCTATCCGAATCAACTCAACAAACGCATCAAATTACTTAAATTTTTTTCTTTTTCTAGTTCATTGAGTATATGCAAGATATCTTCCGTTTTTCTGTTATCCTTTATCACAGGTAAAGCCAGGTTTAGAAACTTTGATTCTAGTTCACTATCAGTCATCCGATTTTCCGGACTTCCTTTCGAGGCATTAACTTTTGATATTGCTTTTTGTCCGGAAGCGGTTTTTACTTCAACACATGCATTTGCAATATTGAAGGATGGATTTGTCTTAATTTTGATGCATTTCATCAATTTACGAACTTCTTCATCTTCGATCTCTTGGATCCTGAAACTACTCATACTGACGTCACCCATCAGGGCGCGAGCGGCGCAATAATACAGACTGAACTTTGCTTCATTTGCATCATGTGGATCCTCTATGCCGGCTGTCTGAGGGGCAACCGGGTTTACTTCACAGATAACCTCTTTGATATCAGCAGGACGGAATGAATATTTTTTATAAATTTCAGAACAGGCATCTACAACCGGATGGGTTTGACGACAAGAAGGGTACGGTTTAAAACTGTTATTCATAATTTCAAAGCGTTGACCAAGATTTTCGGTAATTGGTTTTGGATCAAACTTTCCTGAAAGCACCCGGCAAAATCCATCTTCACCTTCAAGTATGTCTGCGGGAGCCGAAAATCCTCTGTGCGCCAAAAGCGCAGAAAACACTCCATCATGAGAGGCCTTGCCGGCGTTCAAGTGCTTTGTCATGGTTCCAAAGACCCTTATCAATCCCGATGATTGTGTGGCAGCAATCCCCATAGAGGCAGCTAATTGCGACGCACTTGCATGTAGCATCTTTCCAAAACAAACGGCCGCACCAAACCGTCCAACAGTACTGGTGGGATGCCATCCCAATTCAAGTTGATGTTGTCCCATACCGGCAGCCATGCTTATTCTTGTCATTACTTCGAACCCAGCGACAAAGCTACAAATCACTTCTTTCCCATCCCGTTCTTTCCATTCTCCTCCCGATAAAACCGCCGGTATCAAAACTGCGCTCGTATGGGTTATGGCTCCAGAATGAAGATCATCAAAGTCCAAAACATGTGCCATCGCGCCGTTAATCAAACTGGCATTTAAAACCGTTGTTTTGCCCCCCCCCTTCACCACCGAGGCTTGTTGGTTGCCTCCCAAATCTTGAATCAAAGCGGTGAGTATTTTTACCGTCGGGCTTTCAGCAGCCGCAAGCATTACCCCTATAGTATCGGTAAAGCACCGCTTTGCCTGGATGACTACTTCCTGTGGAAGATCATCAAAGCTGCACTGAAAAGCGTATCTTGCCAACCCTTCTGTAATCGATGTCATCTTATAATATTCCCAGTTTATTAAGTTTATGTTTAACTAGATCGGTTTCTACTTTTGACAATTCGGTTGCCGGTTTCCACATCTTTGGGTTACAAATTCCTAGTAACGCAGCGGCGGCTTTTAACCCTGCAGGAAAAATTCCCATTCTCAATGCTTCTAAAAGCTGGCCGATTTTTTGCTGAATTTCTCTTGCCTTTATTAAATTGCCTCCCTTGTAAGCCTCCACAAGCTCCAAATTCCAAGAAGGAGCAACATTTGGGGTCACGCCGATGATGCCGCGTACCCCGATTGCTAAACCGACAAGAAGAAGTCCTTCGGTTCCGATGAACACTCGAAAGGTATCATTCCCCTTACAGGCAAAGACTATATTTTGAATATATTCAACATCCCTGGATGAGTCTTTTATACCTATGATCCCATCTATTTGGCTTAAGGCTATGACGGTATCCGGTTCAATTCTTACCTTTGTAAATTGAGGAATGTTATAAAGCAGAATCGGGACACCTGTTTGGGCCAATTCCATAAAATAGTTCTTCACCCCTTCTTGGCTCAGGCTAAAATAATACGGAGGTACAGCGAGAACGGCATCTGCACCTTGCTGCTCAGCCATCTTGATATTTTTAATTGCCCGTTTAACATCCGTATCGCCACCCCCCATAACGACCGGCACTTTCCCTTTGACCTCATCTATAACTATTTGAAACGTTTTCTTTTTCTCTTCATCACTAATTGCTTGTAATTCTCCTGAAGACCCCATCACGACGAGTCCTTGAATTCCATGCTGTAAAAGTCGCCGGACCAATTTTCGCATGGAGTTTTCGTCCACATGACCATCTCCATCCGTCGGCGTAATCATCGGACAAAATACAGGACAAAATATATCTTTTAATCTTTCTTCTAAACTTATCATTGATTGCACTCCCCTGCCCTAAAAATTATGCATAATTTTTAAAAATATCATCACAAAGTTCCAGTTGAAAAAAATCGATGCGATTGAATTTTTCCGTCACCTTCTAAAGAGAAGCCCGGGGGCATGGTCAGTAGGATATCGACTCGATCTGCAATCATATTAGCCCAGAAATAATTTGCAGTTCTGCCCCCGCGCCATTCTCTTTTAGCTGCTTTAAGTCATCACAAAAGCAGCGCATCTCTTTTATTTTTTGATAAACTTTTCTACTTCTGCATCCGTAGCATATCCTTTGGCATCTACTTCCTTCTTAATCTTTTCCATAATTTCATCCATACGGCTCATATCTAGCTTCAGTTTTCTATTTTCAGCCAAACTAATAACTGAATCGCTGGAAGTTGTACTTCCAAAGTATATTTGACGCTTTTGGCCAACAAGTTCTGGCTTGTAAGGCTCAAATGTATCGGTTTTACCACTTAAAATAGCAGCCACGTGAATATCGGCCTCATGGATAAAGGTATTTTCGCCAACTATCGGTTTATTTCTCGGAAGAGCTATTTTTGAAATTTTCAGGACCAGTTGAGATAGCTCCATTAAACTCTCGAGTTTAAACCCCGTATTTACATGATATAAACACTCAAGGGCCATAACGGTTTCTTCCATTGAACAGTTGCCGGCACGGTCACCCAAACCATTGACAACGAGATCAATCAGTTCGGCCCCGCCCTCTACTGCAGCACAGGTATTCGCAACAGCCATGCCAAAATCATCGTGGCAGTGATATTGAATAGGAACGTTGACTACTTTTTTCAGTTCTTTCATCCACCACCGTGTTGCGGCCGGATGCAGAATGCCCAATGTATCGTAAACACGTACACGATTAGCGCCTGCTTCTACCCCTGCTTGAAGTAACTTTTTCAAGAAGTTGAGATCCGCACGGGTATTATCGAAGGGACCAAAGGTAATGTTCTTATGGCCCAGCCTTTTAGCGGTAGATATCGCTTTTGTTGCCCGGTCCAGGGTATACTCTTTTGTAATTCCTTTAATCCGAAACTGATATTCAGAACACGGGATATTAATATCAATTTGATCTAATGGGAGAGATAGCGCAAACTCCAAATCCTTTTCTTCATTCCCTCCACCGTGCGCCCGGATATAGCCATTTAGGCGAAGCTTTGAGGTGGCCTTGCGAACCTGCCTGCAAGCTTCGGCATGATCCGGAATATACGCGACATAACCGACATTTGTTTCATATACACCTGCTTCTTCCAACTTTACGGCTATATCAACTTTATCTTTGACCGTCATCGTTACACCAGGTGTCTCCTCGCCTTCCCGGATCGTCTCATCGAATACATATATCCGGGGGGGAAGATCCATCCCTTCTCTAGCTCCTTCAGTGAAATTTACGTCGCCAAGATCACACATTTTTGCAAGATCTCTCATAATTACCTCCTCATGTAATAATAATTAATAAAAAGTTGAAACCGCTCCAAAGACGATGGAACATAAAACAATAACCTTTAAATTTTTAGCTTATCTTCCCTGATGAGGCGGCCTCAGCCCCCTACTATATTTAATGATTGAGAAGACCAAACCATTAACCGTCAATCATAAAGGGGTATCACCTCTCAAAAAAATAAAAGATACCGCGAATTCGACTACACATCGGGTTCGTCGGCATAAACCTTTAAAAGTCCGCCTTTTAATATGATTGACTTTATAAAATCTGGATAAATTAGAGTTTTGTATTCCTCCTTTCTGGTAACATTGATAATGAGCCCTTTATCAGAATTCACTATCAATTCATCACCACTTTTTATTTTACTGGAAGCCTCTTTACTTTCAAATATGGGGAACCCAATATTTATAGAATTCCGAAAAAATATCCGCGAAAAACTTTTGGCAACAACACAAGAAATACCTATGGCCTGAATGGCCACCGGCGCATGCTCTCTTGAGCTTCCGCATCCAAAATTATCGTCTGCAACGATAATATCTCCCGCACTTACTTTTTCAGAAAAGTCAGGTTCTATCCCCTCCATACAATGTTTGCCCAAAATGGCAGGATCAGTCGTGTAAAGATGAATAGCAGGGATAATTACATCCGTATCGATATTTGCACCAAATTTCCATGCCTTTCCTCGGAATTCCATAATTACATCACCTCCTCAGGAGTAGAAATATATCCCTTGATGGCTGTCGCAGCAGCAACAGCCGGGGATGCCAAATAAACCTCACTGGTTTTATGACCCATTCTTCCAATAAAATTTCGATTGGTGGTAGCCAGGGCCTTCTCACCTTCTCCCAAAATTCCCATATGGCCACCGAAACAGGGACCGCACGTAGGAAGCGATACCGCAGCTTTTGCCCGAATAAATATTTCTATCAGTCCTTCTTGAAGTGCCTGAAGATAAATTTCCTGTGATCCTGGAATGATGATAGTTCTAACATTTGGGCTTGTTTCTTTCCCTCTCATGATTTGAGCAGCTACCCGCATATCTCCAATCCGTCCATTTGTGCAACATCCTATAACAATTTGGTCAATTTGGATTTTGCCTATTTCGGAGACGGGTCTTACATTGCCGGGTGATGGCGGAAGAGCGACCTGATAGGAAAGCTTACTGACATCAAATTCAATAACCTCTTCGTAACGAGCATCGGGATCGCTGCTAATAATCTCATATTTATTTTGCACCCGAGTCTTAAGAAATTCTATCGTTTTCTGATCGACATGAAAAATACCGTTCTTAGCTCCAGCTTCGATTGCCATATTGGCCATGGTGAATCGATCATCTAATGACAAGTCTGCGATGGCCGTTCCTGAAAACTCCATCGCCTTATAAGTTGCGCCTTGAACACCAATCTGTCCTATGGTATATAGGATTAGATCCTTACCGCTGATCCACTGGTTTAAGCGGCCCTTATAAACAAACTTCACTGTTTCCGGGACCTTGAACCATAACTTGCCCTTAGCCATTGCGGCGGCCATGTCCGTACTTCCAACTCCGGACGCAAATGCGCCGAGTGCTCCTGCGCTACACGTGTGCGAGTCAGCACCTACGACCAGGTCGCCTGGTTTTATGAATCCCATTTCAGGCAAAAGAATGTGTTCGATACCTACCCGACCTACTTCAAAAAAATTGGGCAACCCCATCTCTCGACTGAAAACCCTAACTCT
This sequence comes from Pseudomonadota bacterium, assembly GCA_043818915.1. GTDB lineage: Bacteria > Desulfobacterota > Desulfobacteria > Desulfobacterales. The sequence goes on from JBDRFJ010000031.1 coordinate 6,350, forward strand.
TCTTGATTGCTCGGCACATGCTATATCTTTTGGAGGAATAAAATGGTCTGCTACAAAGATAACGCGTTTGGTGTCAAAAATCTTCTTAAAACCTGCTTTTCTGAATTGATCGACTGCCAAATCTCCTGTATTATCATTGGCGAATACCAGGTCCACCCGCGCACTTATTATTTCCCCAGGTTCAACTTTCTCTTTCCCCGCATGTCTTGCAAGGATTTTCTCAGTTATCGTCATTTTCATTTTTGTCCCTCGTGTCTTCTTGCTATCGAATTATTTAGTCACGCAATACCATAGCCTCCATCAAGATAAAGTGTTTGGCCATTAACATAATCAGAAGCATCGGAAGCGAAGTAGATTATGCTTCCTGCCAGATCGATCGGTTGCCCCCATCTTTTGGCAGGAACTCTTGTCATGAAGGCGTTCAGCCATTCTGGATCTGCCAAGGAATGCCTCGTCATTTCCGTCTCAATGAGACTCGGCGCAATGGAGTTTACCTGGATATTATGTTTTCCCCATTCGCAAGCCAGCGCACGTGTAAAGGAATCCAGGGCACCTTTGCTCGCACAATATGAAATAAAATCTTTGGCCCGTCCCAGTTTTCCCCTAATAGAGGACATGTTTATTATCTTTCCCCGTTTTCTCGAGATCATCACCCTACCGACCCGTTGCGAACAGAGGAATGCGCCTGTAACATTTGTTTCCATTGCTTTTCTCCAGTTCTCCAAGCTCATCTCTTCAGCCGGTTCTCGAATCTGTATTCCCGAATTGTTCACTAAAATATCTATTCTTTTGAAACGTTCCATCGTTGCAGATACCATGTGATCGACCTGATCGGGTTGAGTAATATCGGCGGCAATAGCAAGACCTTCACCGCCCAATTCTTTAATTTTGTTCTCCAGTTGCTTAAGGTTGTCAAGATTTCTGCTCGCCAGTACCACATTGGCCCCAAAGGCAACCAACGCGGAAGCAATAATCTGCCCCAATCCTCCCGCTGCTCCGGTTACAATTGCAACCCTTCCCGATAAATCAAACATAGATCCCATCTGTTCAAGAACTTGTCTGTCCATAACAAAAAAACCTCCGATAGGTATTTAATTGAAAATTATGCCGCCATAATTAACTTTAGCCCCTCTTATGTCAATGCATAGAACTGGCTATTTTCATATGATTAAAACTGACCATAAGGCGAATGTCAATGACGTTTTAAAGTATATGACTTTTATATTCCTGATGACTACATCATCTGAACCAATGCATTTTAAGGAGAGAAATCAATTCATAACATCGGTTTGTTTCTATATTTTTAGGAGAGGATCGGCATCAATATCATGGCCGCCTATTTTGATGCTTGTTTCTTCATTTCTAAAAGAATCGTTGAAAAATCATCGTTTTTATCAGCATTATTCATGGCATCTCTATAATAGTTATACGCGCTATTAGTAATCGGCAGTTTCAATCCGGCTCTGTTTTTAAGTTTT
>JBDRFJ010000032.1:0-6705 GCA_043818915.1 Pseudomonadota bacterium
CTCCTCGCTGCTATATTCTCACGAACCGTGATTTTGCGAGACGCCATAACCACTTCAGCCTTGCCATCGATAAGAGCCCGTATCCCGTCATCAACGAGACCATCCTTCTCTACGGTGATGTCAACATTCAGGTGATCTTTCATGTACAGCTTCGAGAGGCTCATGATCCTGCCGTGCATGCTGTCAGCGCCATTGACCCTTATACTAAGCCGTGTTTGAGCTTCTGAGCAAACAATGGCTGAACTAACAAACAGTGCCGTGCATAGAATGATGCTAAGGATCTTACCCATAAGTTTTTCTCCTTTCTCAATATCATTGACATATGCTCCAGGCCCATGGAGGTCGAGGCAAAATCGGAAAAAGGCATTTTCACCACATAAAGGTGATACGAAATGATGAGTAGCAAGACGAAAACGGCCACAAACAAAAGAGAGCCTATGTGCCACACCTTGGAGCGGTTAATCTTCGAGGCTATCCCAGTCCAGTCATATACGGAAGCCAAATAGCGCCGCAAGGTCATCATGGCTTCACGCGGTTCCGTCTGCCGGGGACAGACAGTGGAGCAGTCCCCGCAATCGTGACATATCCATGGATCCAGTCCCTCGTTCAGGACTTGTCTCAGACCCATGAGGACATGTCGAGTTGATCGCCACGGAAATGAGGCTTGATCACCGGCCAGATCGCAGGCCTGGATGCAAATACCGCAGTTGAAACAACCTGCTGTGTCAAACTTCCCGTATTTGCGAACTTCCGTAAGAAGTGTTGGGTCGCAATGGTAACTCAAAGTGCTGCTCCTTTCTGATTATTGCCACCCTAATATCCGGCAGCTCTGCTATTTTTCACGGAAGCACGACCTGCCCAACGCTTTAATATTACTCCGAGCGACGATTAGCTTTCCCGTTTAATTAGCCCCGCCAACTCCAGTTCCACGGTTCGCAGCCGCGAGGCAATGACACTGCCGATGTTCTGCATCAAATTGAGACCTAACGAGGGGTTTTCCCGCATCATTGATAGCAACGCTTCCCGCTCAAAGGCGAGGACCCTTGTCTTGAACATCGCCGTAATGGTAGCGGTGTACCTGTAAGGCGGCACTAAGGCTGACCAGCCAAAGGCAAAGCCGGCATTGATGATACTGATAGGGAAACGTACCCCCTTGACTGGTTGGGTGGAAGCAACTACCTGTCCCCTTTCTACAAGGTAGAACTTCCGTGCCTCCTCGCCCTCGGTACAGATGACAACGTCTGCTTGATAATTCTCAATACACCCTACGCTTTTGAACTGCTGCCTCTGCTGTTCATCAAGTCCATTCAGGATATCAACCAGATAGATATCATGCGAGGAAGGCAGTGTGGGCTTGGTTACCGGTTCTGGAACTCCCTTGAGCAATCTCAAGGTGTTACCCATCAGCACGGGGTCAATCTGTTCCCCGCCGCAGTCTGGTTGGTAGCATGTGACGTTGGTAAAGACGCAAGTCTGCTCGCAACTCGGACAGCGGTTAGGCGGTTCCAACGTTTGAAGATAATAGCCACACGTTGTACACATCCAATGCGCCATGGTTTCCTCCTTTGATAAGTGTTCGGCTAATGCATGGTAAGTTTTCAACTCTTGTTGGGATTCGGCCCCAACATTCTTACCTGCTCGGTGAATTCACTGACAACCTGGGCAAACCTTGGACCTTCAGCCGCGGAAACCCATTCCAGACGGAATCGCTCCGGCTCAATACCGAAATCCTCCAGCATCAAGTTTATCGCGTCGGCCCTGCTTTGCGCCTTCTCATTCCCGCTCTGATAGTGGCAGTCGCCGATGTGACATCCACAGATCAAGACGCCGTCGGCGCCCTTCGTCAAGGCGTCGATCACCAGATTCGGATGAATCATGCCGGAACACATTACCCTTATGATCCGTATACTTGTCGGATACTGAAGACGGGAAACACCTGCCAGATCCGCTCCCGCGTAGGAGCACCAGTTGCAGCAAAATCCAATGATGAAAGGGTCAAAGTCTTCACTCATTATTGCACCCCCAAGGCGGCATATACCTGAGCAGAAATCTGTTCAAGCTTGAATCCCTTCACGAATATCCCCATCTTGGGGCAAGTGGCCATGCAGCACCCGCACCCCTTGCATACTGTCTCATTCACCTCGACGGTCTTCTTGACGGCGCCCTCCCGTATGTATTCCAAAAGGGTAATAGCCTTGTATGGGCAGGGATCGATGCAATAGGCGCAGCCGTCGCAGTTCTCATCTACCACATGGGAGATATTCCCTTCCAGTTCTATTCTGTCCTTGGTAAGCACCGTGGCAGCCCTTGCCGAAGCGGCCTGGGCCTGAACGATGCTTTCTCCAATTGTCTTGGGGAAATGAGCCATCCCGGCCAGAAAGACCCCGTCGGTGGCAAAATCAATGGGACGCAATTTCATATGGGCTTCGAGGAAGAATCCATCCTTGTTCAAGGGAATTTTTAAGAATTGCGCAATTGTCTTATTATCCTCGTTGGCAACGATCCCCGCCGATAGGACAACCAGATCGGCAGCTATTTCAATCGGAATTTCCAGTGTCTGGTCATAGACATTAACCCTGAGTCCTGCTTTGTTTTTCGAAACCTCCGGTTTCCTGTCCCTATCGTACCGTATGAACACAACACCCTGTTTCCGTGCTTCCGTGTAATAGCTTTCCTTAAATCCGTAGGTCCTTACATCCCTGTAGAGGACATAGACATGGCTCGTAGGGGAAAGTTCCTTTATCTTCAAGGCATTCTTAACCGCCTCGGTGCAGCATAACCTTGAGCAGTACGGCCTCTCCTCGTCGCGGGAACCCACGCACTGGATCATGACTACCGTCCCGGGACCCTTTCCAGGGGAGGAAATAAAATCAGCAATGACCACTAACCTGCGCTCCAGCTCCAGTTGCGTGATGACCCGTTCATCCTGTCCGTAGAGATAATCTTTGGGTTGATACTCTTTTGCGCCCGTGGCGACAACGACTACTCCATGCTCCACTTCCCGGAATGCTCCGTTCATCGCAATCCTTGTCTTAAAACGGCCGATGGAGCCTTCGATGCTCTCAATTTTCGCTTGCGTAAACAACTGAATCCTCTCGTTCTCCTTCACTTGTTTTATGAGCGCCCTGAATTCCTCGCGTAGTTTTGACCCATCTATCAGGTAATGAATATCCCTGACGTGACCGCCCATCTCTTTATCCCGTTCCACCAGATAGACCGCGAAACCCTGATTGGCCAGTCCCAGGGCGGACGTCATCCCAGAGACACCGGCGCCGATTACCAGTGCCGATTTGCTTATGGGAATCGAACCTGTACTGAGGGGTTCGAGCAGTCTGGCTTTTGCGATGGCCATTCTCACCAGATCCTTTGATTTGAGAGTGGCCTTTTCGGGTTCGTGCATGTGCACCCAGGAACATTGGTCCCTGATGTTCGCCATTTCAAAGAGGTACTGATTAAGCCCTGCCTCCCTGCAGGTGTTCCTGAAAAGGGGCTCATGGGTCCTGGGGGTGCAGGAGGCAACGACTAACCGGTTCAGGTTGTGTTCCGCTATTTTCTCTTTTATCCTGTCTTGACTGTCGTTTGAGCAGGTATAGAGATTATTCTCTGCGTAAACGACGTTCGGAAGAGTTCTTGCGTATTCTACCACACCCGGAACATTGACAAATCCGGCAATATTTGACCCGCAATGGCACACGAACACGCCTATCCGCGGCTCTTCTCCCACCACGTCTTTTTCAGGAGGGAATTCCTTCTCTACAATGAGACTGCCCCGGACATCGTGCAGAAGCGAGAGGACCTTGGATGCCGCCCCTGTTGCCTGCATTACCGTTTCCGGGATGTCCTTGGGCTCCGTGAAGGGGCCTGCCACATAGATCCCTTCTCGATTGGATTCGGCGGGTCGGAACGTTGTAGTCTCACAGAACTGGTACTCATTTAAATCAATTTCGCACGTTTTAGAAATCTTGTTCGCATCCTTGGGCGCCTGGACACCGGTGGAAAGCACGACCATGTCGTATTCCCGTGAGACCTTTTTTTCATTTTCAATCAGGTATTTGATCACGAGATTCCGACTATCCGGTTTTTCTTCAATCGCCGCTGGACGACACCGTATATAGTTTACTCCCAGTTGCTTAGCCCGTTCGTAATATTCCTCAAATCCCTTGCTGAAGGCGCGCATGTCCATGAAAAAGATGTCGCATTCCAGGTCCGCGCCGGCATGTTCTTTGGCGATGATGGACTCTTTCGTTGCATACATGCAGCAGATGGAAGAGCAGTAATCCCTCTCGAAATCTCTCGATCCGACGCACTGGATGAAGGCGATCCGTTTGGGGTGGGTCTTGTCGGAAGGCCGCAAAACCGCCCCCGAATATGGTCCGGAAGCGGATAAGATTCTTTCAAATTCGATGGCGCTTACGACATTTGGGAAACGGCTGTATCCTAATTCTTCTTTCCCTTTCGCATCGAAATTCTCATAACCGGGCGACAGAATAATAGCGCCTACGTTCAGTTCAATCGTCTCTTCCTTCTGGTCATAATCGATGGCCTTGGCTTCGCAAACCTCCTTGCAGATGCCGCAAACATCATACTTCAGATGGAGACAATGATCCGGATCAATAGTGGCCTTATTGGGGACGGCTTGGGGATAAAGGATATAGGCGGCCGATCGTGAATCCAAACCCATATTGTAGGAATTGGGAATCGGAATCAGCGCGCTTGCCGTCGAGAGCGTGGAAACTTTTTTGCCGACGGGGCAGATAAAGTTACAGGCGCCACAGGTCCAACACATCTCGTTGTGTTTTCCAAAGGGCGACACCAGCTTTTTTCCTGGTCCTCTTCCTGAAAAGCCGACAGCGCTTCTTCCCATTCTCTCGCTGCACATGCGAACGCAAAGCCCGCAGTAGACGCAGTCGTCAAATTTCTTCTTAATCCTGGTCTCTTTCACTCCCAAATCCGTCGCAATTCTCCGGATCACTTCCGAATCGGGGCACCGGGCAAGCAGAAGTTCTGCCGTAATCCTTCTGGCCCTCTTTACCCGGTCCGTCTCCGTGAAAACGTTGTTGCCTTCTATGGCCGGATAGGAGCAAGAGGCTTCAAATGACGGGGATCCATCCTTGGCGCGTATTTCCACAACACAGAGCCGGCACGCCCCGTAAGGGCTTAAGGCTTTGTGATCACAGAGAGTGGGAACTTTAATCCCTAACTTTTCAATGGCGCGAATCAGTTTCGTTTCTTCTTCCACTTCTACTCGTTGATCATTGATGGTGAGAGTTGGCATGTTTCACCCCTTTATGCGTTTCTTGAGCACGTGTGCATTCGAATGTATACGACAACCGTATTTCCGGATGGGTTTCCCGCAAACAACGCATGGTGCCGTCGAGATCCCCCAAAGGCCTCCTGTCGATGTGACTCAAGCGATAGGTGGCAATAATCTTTGTCCCTTTTCCCTTCGCGGTCTTCACAACCAATTCCCCGCCCGCTTCTTCGGCAGATTGGCTGAGAAAGGGCAGTCCCAGACCGACCTGTTTTCCCGCTTTCGTGGTAAAAAATGGATCCACACAGCGTTTTGCCGTCGCTTCATCCATGCCCTCGCCATCGTCTCCAATCTCCAGGATGAGGCGGTCTTCTGCCCTATTTTCGGTCAGTCTTACCCGCACCTCTGTCGCCCCGGCCCGGATTGAGTTCTCCACCACATCCAGGATATGGAGTGAAAGATCTTCCATGGTTACAGAACAACCCTCCTTCCGGCCTCTCCTCGGAAAGATTTTCCCAGTTCTTCAACGGTGATTTCCTTGAGAAGAAAGCGGGTACGGTTTCTGCCAACCTCCTCCGGGAAATGCGCGTCAGAGGAAACAACTATCGGAAAATCCTTTGTTAGAGAGACTTGGTCTTTTTGCGGTGGCGCTGTGAATTCCACGGCATCGAGACGAAGGTCCTCGGGAATAAAGCCGAGCTGGCCGATGATGCCAAAGCCTTCACGGTCGATATGGGAAGCTATGGCGAGTCCCTTTAAGCGGTGGATGAGATCGACGACCTCGTAAAGCGAGATTTCCGTTGCTCCAATGAGCAGCTTCTTATTAAAACCGATCACTTCGTCATCCTCATTCACCACAACCTGGTCACCATACATTCTCTCATCGTTTGTCCCCGGGAGGTTCTCGTAAATGACCTGCTGCAAAGCCTGAAGCTCGCTTGCTTCATCGAAGAGGGCCAAGATGTGAACCTCCTCCCGTGAGGTGACTTCCATTCCGCCAATGACGCTTATCTTCTCTATCTTGCCGGCCTTTCTTGCGGCGCTGACGTTTTCCCCGGAGTTATGATCACAGATGCCGACAAAGTGAAGCCCCTTCTTTTTCGCCTCTCTCATAATATTCCGTGGCGACATTTCGAGGTCGGCACAGGGCGAAAGGCAAGTATGAATATGCAGATCTCCATGGAATTCTTTCAGCTTATTTAATCCCAAGTTCGTAAAGCCTTCCCGCGACCGTGTACGTCGACCACGGGCTCATGAGGATTGGTATCTTTTTCTGTTCCGCCTTTTCCAAAGTCTCCGCTTCCGGCTTTCTGCCATTAACGATGATGATTCCCGAGAGGTCCTTCGTGCTTGCCACAGCCAGCACATTCGGATGGATTTGCATGGTTACCCAGAGGCATCCCTTGCCGGCATTTGCCAGAACATCACTGAGCATATCGCTGGCGTACCCTCCC
>JBDRFJ010000033.1:0-2814 GCA_043818915.1 Pseudomonadota bacterium
CCCATGTTTTTTGAATTATCAGGGACCCATTAACCCAAAATGGCTTTCAGGTCCTCGTCAGGCGTTGCAATTGGTTTGATGTCGAAATTTTTCACCAATGTATCCAACACATTGGGCGTTAGAAACGCCGGCAGCGAGGGCCCTAAACGGATACCTTTGATACCGAGATGAAGCAGAGCCAAAAGCACACAAACCGCTTTTTGTTCATACCAGGATATAATCAGTGATAACGGCAATTCATTGATCCCAACATCGAATGCTTTTGCAAGAGCAACAGCAATCTGAACTGCCGAATAAGCGTCGTTGCATTGGCCGGCATCCAGCAACCTTGGTATTCCACCGATATCTCCAAGATCTTTATCGAAGAAGCGGTACTTGCCGCACGCCAGGGTCAGAACGACACAATCCCTGGGGACTTTTTCAACAAACTCAGTGTAGTAATTTCGCCCTGGTTTAGCGCCATCACAGCCAGCAACCAAAAAGAAATGCCGGATAGCGCCGGATTTAACTGCTGATATAATCTGGTCTGCCACTCCCAGAACGGCATTTCTGGCAAAACCGACAGTGACCTCGCTGCCGTTTTGATCCTCACGGAAACCGGGCAATTCCAATGCTCGGTCGATAACTGGCTGAAAATTCAGATCCGGGATATGGGGAATGTCCGGCCAGCCAACCATGCCTGATGTAAACATATTGTCTTGATACGACTTCTGCGGTCTCTGGATACAATTGGTGGTCATCAGTATGGCTCCCGGAAAATCAGGAAAATCTTTGATCTGCTTTTGCCAGGCCGTACCAAATTGACCATAAAAATGCTTGTATTTTTTTAATTCTGGATAACCATGTGTTGAGAGCATCTCACCGTGAGTATATATGTTAATACCTTTTCCTTCTGTCTGTTTAAGAAGTTCTTCAAGATCCTTCATATCATGCCCGGATACAAGGATGGCCTTACCCTTCTTGTGGCCCAGCGGGACTTTTGTAGGAACTGGGTGACCATAAGTACCTGTATTTCCCGCATCAAGCAACTCCATCGCTTTCAAAGCAGCTTCACCACATTTGAGGGTCAGCCCAACCCACTCTTCCAGATCCAAATCCGATCGCTGAATGGCTGATAGACCCTCATGAATATAGGAATAGACACTGTCATCCTCCTGTCCCAAAATCTGGGCATGGTCTGCATATGCACTTACTCCTTTTATTCCGTAAAGTACGGTGTGTTTCAAAGAGAGTATGTCCGGATTATCGCTAGGATAAGATTTCACACCTACATCCTCTCCCTGTTTAACCAAACCCTCCATGGTTGAGTCTGGATTAAATGTGGCAGGGCCATCAGGCAGATTAATATTTCCACCGGCGGCTTTAACCTTTTCTTTGAGTTGATCACGTTTTTTTGTAGTCAGGTTGATCAATTCCACAAAGCGTTCAGGGTCAAAATCAACATTTGTGAGGGTTGAGAATGCTGCTTTAACAGTAAATACGTTAATATCATGATCAGTAACTCCGACCTTTCTTCCCTCCACAGCAACCTGTGAAAGCCCCATTAAAGTGAATAGAAGGAGGTCCTGAAGGGCTGCCACCTCGGGTTTCTTGCCACAAACTCCTTGTACCGTACACCCTGTGCCTTTCGCCGTCTGTTCACACTGATAACAAAACATTTGTATCCTCCTTTCCTTTGGTCATTGGATATAATTCGGGATTAAGAACCGGTAACATTTATCTCTTGTTATTTTCTTAAGTGTAGAATCCTTGCCAAAGTTTTGACTATCTGAAAACCAAGTCAACACTTTTTTGCATAATGACAAGTAAGCCATTTTTCTCACACCGTTTATTAAGGAATGTAATGCATGAATGTGATAATTCAAGCCACATAACCGACCGGCTTCAGTTGCGCCGTTTTTTCTGGCGTCAACTGCAAGCCGATAGTTAGATGCTGATTTTTCAGGTCGGCTCTTCAGGAAGTTGTGCTCCATGCCAAACTGCAACGATCCAAACAATGTCATCCTTTACCCGGTAAAAGAATCGATATGGTTGGGGGGACGGTCATAGCTAAATAAGTAACTCAGTTTTTATCCGATAATTATTTGATTTCGAGATTGCTTCGCCCTTGATAACAGCATACCCCACTCCGGGCTGGGACATCCCCAGCCTTCTCGCCAACTCTCTTTGCGCAAGCCCAAGTTCTCTATGCGCCCAAAAGCAAAAAAGGGCTCTGGCATCGGACTTCACCTTCTGCCTGCTCCTGGAAAAAAGGTCTTCTTTTTCAATTTTATAGATCTCACATACGCAATCTTCAATCGTATCGAGATCATACCCCAACCGCTTCATCTCATAATAGCGTTCAAACTTTTCATCCGCTTCTTTCAACACATCACATACAAACCCACTATCCCCCAGTATCCTCTGATCACCTTTCACTCTTTCCTGCCCATCTATCCGCATCTTCTTGATCGCTTCCCAGCCTCCTAAACTCCGAATCAAACCGCCACCGACCAACTCGGGCCGACGACCTAATTCCACTCCTTCCTTTACATATGAATTATACTGGCCCCTCGCCTTGCTTGCTGTCTTACCGAAATATGAAAGAAAATATTTCGTATCCATCCATTCGCAGGCTCTCTTTCCCATCAACACAGCGTGCCCGCCGTATTTATAGGTCTTCAGACGGTTGAAATCAGAAACAATACCTGCACGTAACGGATTGAGATGGATATACCGGACAAGCTCCCGTAGATAGACCTCTTCCTGGCAAACAATCGACTTGAATCGATTTTGAAAAAGGGGACCATGACGCAAGTGCCGACGATTAAAACT